>JAUYEO010000022.1 GCA_030689795.1 Desulfobacterales bacterium
CCATGTTTTCAGGATCCGCTCCCGGCAGACTCGCTGTTACCTGGATGGTCGGGAAATCAACATTCGGCAAATCGCTCACGGGCAGTGTGCGGTAAGCCATCACCCCGAACAGAAGCAGGCCGGCCATCACCAGCGTGGTCATGACGGGCCTGCTGATAAAGAGTCTGGCTATATTCACGGCTGAACCTCTTTGTTTTCAGCCTTGATATTATTATTTCCGGGTTTTACGCCGTCAGTAATTTCGACTGGGGCTCCGGGTGTAAGCCGAAGATGTCCATCCGTAACAACCTTTTCGCCTGCAGAAACTCCTTTTTCAATTATAATCTCGCCGTTATGTGTCCTCCCGGCCATAACCGGTTTATATTCAACCTTGTTATCTTGAGTAATCGTAAAGACGTAGGGTCCGTTCGCCCCGTTCTGAACAGCCTGGGAAGGAACCGTAACAACATCCTTAAGATCACCCAGGGTCAGCACCACATTAACAAACTGCCCGGGCCAGAGCCGCTTGTTCTGGTTTTTAAAAGTCCCCTTCAGCCGGATAGTGCCGGTTTTGGAATCAACAGAATTATCAAAAAACGATAAAAGGCCTTTTTCCGGGACTGCTTTTGAACCTTCGGGCAAGACAGTAACAGAAAGCCTTTCCCTGTTAAACCGGTTCATGATTTCATAGAGATTTGCCTCCGGCGCCGTGAAGCTCACATATATCGGCTGAAGCTGTTCGATAACAACCAGTGATTTATTATCGTCATTGGCCTTTATCATGTTTCCCTGATCGATGAGAATGTTCCCGGTTCGCCCTGAAATAGGGGAATATATCGATGTATAGCCAAGCTGAACCCTTGCGTTTTCAACAACGGCTTCATCCGCCTGAATGCCGGCCTTTAATGCGCTGACATTGGTGCGGATCTGATCAAACTGCTCCCTGCTGATGCTTCCCCTCTGCAGCAGGTTTTCATAACGCCGGTAATCATCTTCAGCCTTTGAAAAAAGGGCCTTGTCCTTTTCAAGCCTTGCCGAAGCTTCATTAAGCGCCGCCTGAAAAGGCCTGGGGTCTATAGTAAAAAGCAGCTTTCCTTTAGAAACCTCCTGTCCTTCAGTGAAATGAACTTTCTGAAGCTCTCCGTTTACTCTGGCTTTTATTGAGACAGTTGCATACGATTCGATATTTCCGATCGTCTTTATTTCAATCGGTATATTTTTTTGCACTGCAACGGCAGCGGTAACGGGGACCGGTCTTTGCGCTCCCTTTGCAGCGCCTTTAACTTCTTTTCCGCCGGAAGCCTCCGGGGTTTTGGCTTTGCATCCAGTTACTGCAACTGCCACGCATAAGAATAAGCATATCATAAAGTTATAAGCTGTAATATTTTTTATCCGGATCATATATTTCACCATTTATAATAGAATTTATAAAATTCCGGTTAATATATTAAATTATAACCCATTTTTCAAGGAAGGAATATTGCCGGTTTCGTAAAAAGTGAAAATTCCGTTATTCACGCTCCACCGTGATCTTCTGTTTACCGATCCGGTAAGCCCCTGTTTTGGCCAGCACCTGCCCCATGAACTGCTCCGGCACATCTACAAAAGTCTTTTTTCCCTGAATGAGTATCCTGCCTATGGACTTGCCTGGGATATCGGCAAAGTGAGCGATCGTTCCTACAATATGGTTTACGCTTATGCCGCCTCTTTTGCCTGTATTAAAGATAAGTCGCACCATTCCCTTTTCATGAGAACCGACGGCCCGGTCGCGCCTGCCTTTTTTCTCTTCTTTTTTACCTGACACTCTTGTTTTTTCAGGGATAGCATCCTGCACTTCGCCGACCGGATCAACAGGGCGCTGCTTCTCCTCGGCACGGGCAAGCTTCAGGGCCACCGCGGCAATCTTCCCCAATTCGTGCCCTCCTTCCAGCAATTTTTTCACTAGTTCCTGCTCGCGCCGGCAACGGCCGCGCTTCAGCCAAACAGTCATCTGTTCCAACAGCTGCGTATCGCGGTATAGATGAATATCCTCCGCTGTCGGCAAAGCAAATTTTATAATTTTTTGATTTGTATATGCCTCAATCATGCTCAGGCGCCGACGATCCTTCGGAGCAAGCAGTGAAACCGCGATTCCTGTTTTCCCGGCCCGCCCGGTCCGCCCGATCCGGTGTACATACAGCTCCGGATCCCGGGGAAGATCATAGTTAATTACATGCGAAATGTCGTCGATATCGAGACCTCGGGCAGCTACATCTGTTGCCACAAGCACCCTGATCCGATTCTTCCGGAAGAGGTTAAGCACACGCTCGCGGGCATCCTGGCTCATATCCCCGTTTAATGCTTCAGCCGGAAAACCCCGTAAAGCAAGTTCATTCGCCAGATGACCGGTCGCAAGCCGGGTACCGGCAAATATCAGCGCGCTTGTAATCTGCCCGACCCCGAACAGACGGGTTAATGCCGCAAGCTTGTCGGCATCATTGACCGGATAATAACGCTGTTCAATTGCAGCAAGGGTGATTTGTTTGTGCTCGCTGCTGAAAGACACGGGCTCGCGCATATATCGTCCTGCCAGACGCTTAATCCTCTGCGGCATGGTTGCCGAAAAGAGGGCGGTCTGATGGTGAGTTGAAGCTTCTTTGAGAATAGATTCGATCTCTTCGATAAAGCCCATGCTGAGCATTTCGTCCGCTTCATCCAGTACAACGGAAGAGACCCGGCCAAGATCAAGCGCTTTCTGCCGAACCAGGTCAAGCAGGCGTCCCGGTGTTCCCACAACAATATCAACTCCTTTTTTCAGGCAGTTTATCTGACGGCTGTAAGGCTGACCACCATAAACAGCCAGCACACGCACATTAAGATTGCATCCATATTTATACATGGCATCCGCCACCTGCATGGCCAGCTCCCGGGTGGGAGTAACCACAAGACTTTGAACATGATCTTGTCCTTTTGCAAGGTTATGCAGAATCGGCAATGAAAAAGCTGCTGTTTTACCTGTTCCGGTCTGGGCCTGGCCTATCACATCACGACCGGTCAGCATAACCGGAATAACGGCTGACTGGATCGGGGTCGGGTTTATGTAGCCGAGGTCGGCCACTCTCTGCACCAGCTGCGGATGCAGCTGTAATTTTATAAATTCGTTTATTATCATGCTTCTCCTGTCTTATTTTTAATAATTACTTATGCTGTATAACCATCACAGGCTATACTCCGAGACCTTTGCATAACATCCCCTTTTGCCCGATTTATTTGAGACTTTGGTTTCTGGTCTCTGGTTTGTAGTTTCTGGTTTTTCTCTTTTAACCAGTAACCAGTAACTACGAAC
>JAUYEO010000023.1 GCA_030689795.1 Desulfobacterales bacterium
TGCTTTATAAATACAATCGGTTAAGCTCTATACACCTGAAATGACGGCAATCATTCGAACATATATCGTCTCATGCTTATATTCAGCAGTATGCCGATGCTTGCAAGAGTTGTAATAATTGAAGACCCGCCATAGCTGACAAACGGCAGAGTCACACCCACAACAGGCATCAAGCCCATAGCCATTCCGGTATTAACAATCACCTGCCACGACAACATTGCTGAAATTCCAAAAGACAAGGTAGTCCCGAAAGGATCCCTGCATCCGTGAGTTATTTTGAGACTCCATGTTATCAGCATAAAAAAAACAAGGACCAGCACCATCGAACCGATAAAACCCCACTCTTCGGCAAGCACTGAAAAAATAAAATCCGTATGCTGTTCAGGCAGAAAAGAAAGAGCGCTTTGAGTGCCTTTAAGAAACCCCTTGCCGGAAATCATGCCGGAACCGATAGCAATTTTTGACTGTATAATATGGTATCCTGCGCCAAGAGGATCGTGTTCGGGATTTAAGAAGGTCATTATCCTTTGCTTCTGGTAATCTTTGAGCAAAAACCAGACCATCGGAATAACAATTACACCGGTTGATACAAGATAAATGAATGCTTTTCTTTCAATTTTTATAAACACCGACATTGATGCCGCTATGAGAAAAATCAGCATGGCCGTGCCGAGGTCCGGCTGCAGCATAATCAATACAAAAGGCACGATACTTAATAAAAAAGGAGTTAACAATCCGCCCAGCGACAAACCTTTAATGTTTGCCGTTTTTGAATAATACCGGGCAAGAACGATAATAACCGCAAGTTTGGCAAACTCGGACGGCTGAAATGAAAAAGGGCCAATCATCAACCAGCGTCTTGCTCCGCCGACATATCGCCCGAAAAACAGAACCAGCACCAGAAGCAAAATGGATAATCCGTATATAACAAGAGCCCATCTGTCCAATGCTTTGTAATTAAACAAAAAAGAGATGATCATAACTCCGAAGCCTGCGCAATACCAGACGATTTGTTTCAAGTAGAGAGCATCCTGCACGTTCGATTTTCCGGCAGTAACAGCGCTGTATAGAGTCATGATACCCATCAGCGAAAGAACAAATGTCAGGCCCAGTAGCCCCCAGTCAAAATTCTGGATAAGTCTGCGGTCGATCATTTTGTATTCAATAATCCTGTTTTATTTTTTACGATCTTGAAAAAAGCCGAAGCCGTCAGTATTCGTCATAAGCCATATTGTACTCTGCAGTTACACCAGCATTATCACTTTTTTCGCTTTCCGGATTCAAATAACATTTTACAAGCTCCCTTGCCACAGGGCCGGCAGCGCTTGAACCATGTTCACCATGTTCAATAATAACAGATATGGCTATTTTAGGATCGGAAGAAGGAGCATATGAAACAAACCATGCGTGCGGTTTATAGTGGTCGGGGAGTTTTCTTTCGTAGCCCGTTTCATTTTCCTTTCTTCCAACAAGCTGTACTGTTCCAGTTTTACCGGATATCTCAATGCCCCCGCCGGGACGGGCTATCCATGCAGTGCCATAATTCATATTGACCGCTTCCCACAACCCTTTCTTTACAATATCCAATGTGCTCTGGCTGACAGGAAGATTGCCCAGTATTTCAGGATTGCTCTCGGTAATAAGCCGACCTTCAGGCGTCTCGATTCTTTTCATAACAGTCGGCTTGATTCTTTTTCCCCCGTTCGCAATGGAGGATGTCAATGCCAGCATCTGAAGGGGGGTAACCAGATTATAACCTTGCCCTATAACTGCAGAAAGAGTCTCTCCGCTGCTCCAGGCAGTCCCGATACGCTTTTTCTTCCATATTGCCGACGGTATCAAACCTGCGCCCTCCTGCTCCAATCCGATGCCGGTCGGAGCGCCTAGACCGCAGGCTTTCGCATACCATGCGAGCTTATCTATATCAAGCCTCTGCCCTACATTATAAAAGAAGACGTCACAGGATTCTGCCAGCGCTCTGACTACATTAACCGAGCCATGCCCTCCCTTTTTCCAGCATCTGAATTCCCGGTTTCCGTATTTTATATAACCAGGACAATAGAATGAAGTGTTTACATCTATAACTTTTTCTTCCAGAGCAGCAATTGCGGTCACAATCTTATAGGTTGAGGCAGGGGGATACTCTCCTTTAATGGCTTTATTCTCCATCGGCCTGCCGGGCTGTGATATAATATTTTTCCACTTGTCATGCGTCAGGCCGCCTACAAATTCATTGGGGTCAAAAGAAGGCTTGCTGGTCATAGCTAAAATCTGGCCGGAAGAAGGGTCCATTGCCACAACAGCCCCTGCTTTTCCTTCCAAAAGTTCTTCAGCCCTTTTTTGAAGACGCTGATCAATAGTCAGATAAATGTTGTTTCCTGCTTCAGCATCAATATTTTCCAGGACCCTGACTACCTGACCCGAAACATTCACTTCAACCTGCCGCCCGCCGCGTTTTCCTATCAGATAACTTTCAAATGATTTTTCAATCCCAAACTTTCCGATAAAATCACCCGGTTTGTTTCTGATATATTTTTCATCTTTAAGTTCGTTGGAATTTATTTCGCTTAAGTATCCTATGAGGTGGGCAGCGCTCTTCCGGTGGGGATAATATCTTTTAGGCTGAACATCAACCGAAACCCCCGGAAGATCATACTTATGGGCTTCAACAGCGGCAAGAGCATTCCTTCCGATGTCCTGTTTCAATAAAACCGGCCTGTAGGAAGATATGCTTTTTATGCTGTCGACTTTTGCCGCCAATTCCACGGCAGGCACATTAATATATTGAGAGAGCTTCTCCAGTGTAGATTCCACCGGTCTTGCATCGTTTAATACTATACTGAGATTAAACGACGGCCTGTTATCAACAAGCAAAATCCCGTTGCGGTCGAAAACCAGCCCTCTCGGATATTCTATTCTTTGCAGACGTATGCAGTTGTTTTCAGAAAGCCGCCTGAACTCCTCTCCCCCGATAACCTGAAGGTAAAATAAACGCAGAAAAATAACAACGAATGCAGCGGTAACAAAATACATAACCCCCGATAAACGTTGCCTGAACCATTCGCTGTCCGTACTTCTAATAAACTTGCTCATTGCATTTAAAAAAACAATCGAAAGATTTTTAACTTTTTTGCTCGGAAACATGCGGGTTAAACCACCCGCTCCAGGTATTATAAGCGCGGTTAATAACCATGAGAAAAAACGAGCCGGTAAGAAAAGCCCATAAGATCTGCACTAAGGTGTTTTCCGGTATGTTTCCGGGAAATTGCGAATCCGGATTAAACAGAACAAACGAGCCTATGAAAATAAGATTTTCAAACAGTACCCCTGATGCAACGGCAAAAACCATGTATAGTTTGTTTCTTATATGGAAATATACCGAACTCCACCTGATAGTTGCGAACAGCCACAAATATATGGTCATATATAAACCGAAAGGACCATTGTAAAGATTATCCATTATAATGCCGAGAAAGAGAATTACTGAAATGCTCTCCCGCAAATTCCGGTAAAGCCCGAGATATATTACAATAAGAATGAACAGATCATAAAATCCGCTCAATACGCGGAAATAGTGTATAATTGTCGTCTGAATCAGTATTAAAACAAGGCATGTGAATCCGTAGAAAAAATATTTCATTTATCTTCTGCAAAATTCCGGTTTGAAGGATTTATTAATATAAGAACTTCCTCCAGCTTTTCAAAATCAACAAAAGGAGTAATACTTACTTCCTGGAACAGGCCTGAATTCCCCTCAGCTTTCTCTGTAACGTATCCAATACGCAATCCTTTGGGGAATACTCCATCCAGTCCTGAAGCAATAACCGAATCACCGGTCTCAATATCATGCCGCCTCAAGACATATTTAAAGATGCACTGATCCGAAGATATGCCTTTAATGATTCCACGGGCCCTGTTTCGCTGGACAAGCGCATCTACAGCGCTGTTTTGATCTATAACCAATAAAACTTTGGAATAATGCTCGGAACTATCAATTACCTGGCCTACAACACCTTCCGGAATAATCACAGGCAGACCCCTCTTAACTCCATCCGCTTTTCCCTTGTCAATGATTATTGTCCTGTACCACGGGGATGGATCTATACCTATCACTTCGGCAGCAAGTACTTCATCGGGTATGTTTTGACGGAAATCAAATAATTTACGCAGCCGGTCGTTGGAAATCTCTATCTCATGATATTCATTGTTCTTTTGAATAACATGACTGAGGCTTTTTTTAAGATTTTCATTCTCCCTTGCAGCCGACACAAGAAAAAAATAATGCCCCCATATGCTTTTTGCAAAACGGATTGTGTGTGTAAGGGTCTCCTGAAACGGGGCTATTACAGTCAATGCAACCCGTCCGAGAGTATAGGGGGGATAACGATGCTTGCCTGAAACGGAAAGCACAATGAGATTGACAGCCACAAGGATTATTACCCCGACTATCATCATTGTCTTTCTTGAAAACATGAAATTAAGCTATTACAATTTTTTTGAGGATTTCAATACTATCCAGAGCTTTTCCCGCACCGAGGCAAACTGTTGATAAAGGATCTTCGGTAACCGTAATAGGAAGGCCGGTCTCTTCCCTCAACAGTTTGTCAAGATTTTTCAACAACGCTCCGCCTCCGGTCAAGACAATTCCCCGGTCAACAATATCCGAAGCCAGCTCAGGAGGGGTATGTTCAAGCGCAATTTTAACAGTTTCAACAATCGCATCAATCTGCTCTGATATCGCAAGCCTTATTTCTTCTGAATCAATCGAAAGTATTTTCGGAATTCCGGATGCCAAATCCCTGCCTTTGACCTCTATAGTTTCTATATCTTCAGGATCCGGATAAGCGTTGCCTATGGCTGTTTTGATGATCTCAGCCGATCTTTCTCCTATCAGCAGATTGTATTTTCTCTTTATGTATTGTATAATAGCAGCGTCCATCTTGTCTCCGGCCACCCTGACGGATCTGCTGTAAACAATCCCGGCAAGAGATATAACCGCTACTTCAGTTGTTCCTCCGCCGATATCGACAACCATGTTACAGATAGGTTCGGAGATAGGCAAGCCGGCGCCTATGGCGGCAGCCATCGGTTCTTCAATAAGAAAAACCTCTCGCGCTCCTGCCGATTCGGCCGATTCCCTCACGGCACGCTTTTCAACCTGCGTAATTCCGGAAGGCACCGCAATTATTATCCTTGGCCGCACAAAAGCCCTCCTGTTATGAACCTTGTGTATGAAATGGCGCAACATTGCCTCGGTAACTTCGAAATCGGCAATAACGCCGTCACGCATCGGGCGAACTGCAACGATGTTTCCGGGTGTCCTTCCCAGCATGTTTTTTGCTTCACTTCCTACAGCAAGGACCCGGTTTTTTGATCTGCCATCCCCGCTCACGGCAACAACCGAAGGTTCGTTTAATACTATCCCTTTACCTCTGACATAAATGAGTGTATTCGCAGTGCCAAGATCAATCGCAAGGTCACTTGAAAATGCGCCTAAAATTCCATCTAAAAAAAGATTCATACTGCCTCGATATATATCAATAAATTACTAATTTTTAATAAATTTCAAAAATCCCCGAAAAACAATACGGAAATATCAGATGAACCGCTACCAGAAATATATTTTCATTACAAGGGGAATCTATCCGTTTATATAAATATTTTTGTTTGAAACAGACTGCGTTAAAACGGCCTGAATTTATATCAAAACCTGCTTTATGGAAATTTTCCCGAAAACAAGCAAACCGGACGGGGAGATGCGCTTCTAATAAATCTTTATGATTCCTCTTTCCGCAAGATTTTCCATTATAATATCATGCAAAGCCGGTCTGAACTCTTTTATTTTCATATTCTCCCTTGAAGGATGAACGCGATTGGTAAATAATATAACGATTATGAAATTGTCGAGATCCATCCAGAATGAAGTTCCTGTAAAACCAAGATGTCCTACACTATTGCGGGAAAAATGGATACCTGAGCTTGATCCGGTTAAAGAGGGAGCGTCAAAGCCCAGAGCACGGCCTGTTCCCTCACTGCGCCTTAAAAAATGATTTGTCAGTTTTCCGTCAATTACAGCATTTTTCGATATTCCATGAAAAGAAAAGAGCAGCTCAGACAATAAAAGGTTCACATCACCGGCTGTTCCGAAAAGGCCTGCATGCCCTTCGATTCCACCCATCACATATGCATTCTCATCATGCACCACCCCTTCAAGGAGTATATTACGCCAGGGGCATATTTCTGTGGCTGCAAATGATCCGTTGCGCTCTTTCCCCTTCTTTTCCTTATAATCAAGATCAATAAAAAATATTTTTTCAAGGCCAAGAGGCTTGTATATTTTGTCATAAACAAAATGGTCAAGGCGGCTGCCGGAAACGGCTTCAACCACCCATCTTAAAAACATGAATCCGAGGTCGCTGTATAAAACATTTTCACCAGGCCGGCATAAGAGGGGCTCTTTAACCAGCAGATCCCTTAAAGTGGATTCTCTTTCGTTTTTCGGGAGATCACGAAGGGTTAAATAATATGGACGGTAATCGGGAATGCCCGAATTATGGGCAAGCAGGTTTATTATCCTGATACCTTCTTTTTCCGTCTTCCTGAACAGGGGGAGAATCGATGCCAATTTGTCTTCGATTTCAAGCCTTCCTTCCTGAACAAGTTTCATAACGGCAAGCGTTGTTGCGAGAGGTTTTGTTAAAGAAGCAAGGTCAAACACCGTATCCCTTGTCATCTTTTTTCCGGAAAGCTTGTTTGCCAATCCGTATGCATCAAAAAAGAGAATTTTGCCTTTAACAGAGACAAGCAGCACGGCGCCCGGGAAAACATTATCCGAGAGAGCATCGGTCATGGCATTGTTGATTTTTTCCATAGGCATAATGAATTCCCCGATATCACTTGTGAGACTTTTGCATAACACCTCATTCTAAATGATTTCAGGTGGCAGGCCACTCAAAAGAAAGAAGTTTGCCGCCTGCATCAAGAGTTGCCTTGAGGCCAAAAGGAATCATAATGTTTTCCTTTCCATGCCCGGCAGCAAAACCTGCGAGAACAGGTATGTCAAATTTTTCAAACAGGCCGGTCACAATTTTATTTATCTCTCTTACAGATCCGCAGTCTGTAAATGAGCCGAGCACCAGGCCTGATATGCCGTTAAAACACCCTGCCATTTTCATATGGGTAAGCATTCTGTCTATCCTGTATACCGCCTCTCCCCTTTCTTCTATAAACAGAATGCTGTCTTTGAAATCCGGCAAATAGGGTGTGCCGGTGAGATGACACAGCGTCGATAAATTGCCTCCCAGCAGAATACCGGATCCGATTCCCGATTTTAAACTCGTTCCCTTTTTAGAGAAAATTTCAAAATCTGAACGTGAAGTAAGAGCCGAAAACATTGCGTTTCTTGTTCTTTGAGAGGCGCTGCCGAGTTCGACAGCCATCGGACCATGAAAAGAGATCAGCCGGCATTTTTTAAAAAGAGCGGACAACAGAGCCGTAACATCACTGTACCCGACAAATAGTTTCGGATTATTCAAAATATTCTCATAATCGAGTGAAGAAAGTATCTTCAACGAGCCGAAACCGCCTCTGGCGCATACAATAGCTTTGATATCTTTTTTGGAAAAGAGATTATTCAGTATTGAAGCTCTTTGATCGTCGGTTCCGGCCAGATATCCGTTCCTGTTAAAAATGCCTTCAGGAATATAAACATTGAATCCCATAGATTCCAGAACATCGATTCCCCTGTTGAACTTTCTTAAATCAAAAGGGCTTGCCGGTGCGGCTATTCCGATTGTGTCGCCACGTTCAAGTTTTTCAGGAGCCAAAATAATATTTTTCATAGTCCGCTTATACATCTATTGACATGACATATTCAAAGTGTTAGTTGAAAAATTCTGTCGTCGGGGCGTGGCGCAGCCTGGTAGCGCACTTGAATGGGGTTCAAGGGGTCGGAGGTTCAAATCCTCTCGCCCCGACCAGAAAATTATCTCCTTACTCTTTATTCCCTCCGGTTTTTGTTTCGAGAGCTTAGCATAACCACCATTATGAGCAGGCAGAGGTAATCGGTTTTACCGTTTAGCAAGATCGATATCAGACTCCGTCAACGGCAGCAGATACGCTCCCATTAGACCTGAACAGCCCCAGTGGATATACGCCCACGAAGCCGTTATTTCGTCTCTGCCTGTGTCTCCTTATTGACAATCAGGGGGCGTTGTTATGTTTCGTAACAATTTCTTGCAAAACGGCAAAACCGATTACCTCTGTCTGCCCCGAAAATCATGTAGTGATAGAGGTCTCATTCCATATCGTAGCACAGCGGCATGTTTTGTCAACATAACGAATAGTTGTTGAAACAAATTGCCTGATTCAACAATTTATTGTATAGCACCGGGAAATGAAAAATTATATAAGCCTTCGTCTGAAAATATACTTGATTTTATCATCCCTTGTCATGATAACGCTGATCGGCGGAATTGTAATGGTTTGGTATACTTTCAGGATGGAGAGCGTATTAAATCTTCTTATTGAAAAAGATTTTGCAGCCTTCCAGGCAGCTGAATCTCTCGAAACCGCACTTGTCAACCAGAAAGGATTTGTGACCTATTATTTCCTTGATAATGACCCGGACTGGCTGCGGCAGCTGGGAGAACACAGGCAGATATTCAAAGAAAGACTGGGCAAGGCGAAGTTATTAGCCGCAGATGAATCTCAAAAGAAAATCATAACCGAAATTGAGTACGAATACGGCATTTATATCGAATTAAAGGATCGCGTAATAGCTCATTATAAAGAAGGTGAACGGGAAGAAGGGGCGCGGCTTCACAGGGATGTTCGCAAGCGCTTCTTCAGGATTCTTGACATGTGTGATGAATATAAAAATATTCATAGAGACAACATGGCTCTTGCAAAAGAAGAAAGCCATAACGAGGCCGTAAATTTAAGATTTTTTTCCATAACTGCTCTTCTTGTCGTTACGTTCCTTGTTATACTGATGGTTTTTGTCCTGATTAACAGCATCCTAAAGCCTATTTACCGTTTGGCAATTGAAGCCGGGCGGGAAGGAAAGACAGGCAACACGGAAGATCCCGGCAATACAAAAGATGAAATTTCGGCGCTTGCCAAAAATGTAAGAGAATTAATAAACGACATCGACCATACCCACTTTGAACTTGAAAAAAGCCGCGAGCATCTCCAGCAGGCCGAGAAGATGGCGCTTGTCGGAAAGCTTGCCGCAGGAATGGCACACAGCATAAGAAACCCCTTTACATCTGTAAAGATGCGCCTTTTTTCGCTTGGCCGGTCTCAAAACCTTACAGAAACCCAAAAAGATGATACCAAGGTTATATCAGATGAGATACGTCACATAGATACCATTGTACAGAATTTTCTCGAGTTCTCAAGGCCTCCCAGACTGAAGATGCAGAAAATCAGCCCGTCTGTTGTTGTAGATCTGGCTATTCAGCTTCTCGAACATCGTCTTAAATCATATGATGTCACAGTTAACCTCTTCCGGAAACAACCTCTTCCTGAAATAGACGCCGACCCCGAACAATTAAAAGAAGTTCTCGTCAATCTGATGGTAAATGCCTGTGAAGCAATGGTAAGAGGCGGCCTTATATCGATTCACGAGAACGAAGATCATGATACACCAATCGGAAGAGCTGTAATTTTAAGAATAAGCGACAATGGTCCCGGAATTCCCGAATCTGTTGTCGGCAAAGTTCTGGAACCCTTTTTCACCACCAAGGAAGAAGGAACAGGGCTTGGACTCAGTATAGTTGCCAGAATCATTGAAGAGCATGGCGGTCGTATTGATATCAGATCAAAGGAAGGAGAAGGCACAATATTCATAATAACCCTTCCTGTAAAAGACAAAAACAAGGGAAAGTCAACTTGAACTCAATTCTTATCATTGACGATGATGATCAGCTTCGCAACAGCTTCAAAAAACTTCTATCCGAAGAAGGTTATAAAGTCGATGGCGCTGCCTCCGGTGAAGCAGGGCTCAGCATTGTAAAAAAGGAAGTGCCCGATCTTGTTATTCTTGATATGCGCCTTCCCGGCATGAACGGGCTTGAAACATTTCGGGCAATCCATAAAATTGAACCCAAGCTCCCTGTAATAATAATGACTGCGTTCGGCACAACGGAGACTGCTATCGAAGCAACAAAGCTGGGGGCATTTGATTACATACTCAAACCCTTTGACATTCCGGATATGCTATCGCTTGTTAAACAGGCTATCCGCGCAAGTCGTTTTATGAGATCCCCCGTTGAGATGGACTCAATTCCCGACAAAGCATCAAAGGATGCAATAGTCGGTCGCAGCATTAAAATGCAGGATGTTTACAAGGCGATAGGTAGAGTATCCCAGACTGATGCGACAGTTTTAATACGCGGCGAATCGGGCACCGGTAAAGAGCTGGTTATGAGGGCAATCTATCAACACAGTCTCAGGGCGGATAAGCCTTTTCTCGTCATAAACTGTGTTGCAATTCCTGAAACCCTGCTTGAAAGTGAACTCTTCGGTTATGAAAAAGGCGCGTTTACCGGCGCAGCTCACCGCAGAGTAGGAAAGATTGAGCAGGCTCACGGAGGAACAGTCTTCCTGGATGAAATCGGAGACATGCCGTTAAATCTTCAGGCAAAAATACTACGGCTTTTGCAGGAAAAAAGCATAGAGCGGCTCGGCGGTAGTGAAAACATCAGTGCCGATGTTCGTATAATTGCGGCCACAAACAGGGACCTCGAATCGGCAATTCTGGAAGGAAGATTCAGAGAGGATCTCTACTACCGCCTTAAAGTCGTGACAATATGGCTTCCTCCCTTAAGAGAAAGGGAAAGCGACATACCTGCTTTAACAGATTATCTCCTGTCAAAATTTTCCGATGAAAATTCGATTAAGAATCCCGGAATAACCGAAGAAGCAAAAGCAATATTTTCAAAGCACTTATGGCCGGGTAACGTAAGGGAGCTTGCAAATACGATCCAGAAAGCCCTTATTTTCAATCGTGGCGCGCCTATCTCATCAGACGACATTGCAAAGGCTATAAGCGAAGAATTACATGAAAGCGATTCAAATTCCGAAAACGGCGATCAGGCTCTCCTGCAATGGGTGAGAAAAGAACTGACAACCCGTACGGGTGAAAATCTTTTTGATTCCTGCATGGATAATATTGCAAGCATATTAATCAGCGAAGCTTTGAATATATGCGCTGGGAATCGTTCAAAAGCGGCTAAACTCCTCGGCCTTTCCCGTCCGACACTTCATTCAAAGATTGAAAAGTACCGCCTGAAATTTGAGACACTTGTTAAAGAAGATAACTTATGAAGGAATTGTATGGAGAGTTTTTACATAATGTAAAAAATATCGACACAACTTACCATGTATCCCTTTGCGCCCGCCGAAAGCTCCCTATATTGATTATTATTGTATATCAAGTTGTTATCAGCCGATAATGAAATTCTTTTCTACCGGCACACTATTTGCTTTGTAAGTAGACATGCGAGATGGCCTGCTTTGAACTTCAGGCTCGGATTTTTTCGGTTTTATATACCGTATCCTGATTGAACCATGCATTTAAAAGATAACAAAAGGAGGAAAAAATGTTAGTCAAAAACTGGATGAGCAAAAAGGTGATAACAATCGATGAAAACGATTCCATGCAGGATGCCATAAATTTAGTAAAGCAGCATAAAATAAACATGCTGCCGGTAATAAAAAAAGGAAAGCTGACTGGTATTGTAACAGACCGTGATCTTAAAAAAGCATCGGCATCGGATGCCACAACTTTAGATGTTCATGAGCTTATGTATCTTATATCAAAAATCAAGATTAAAGATATAATGAGCAAAAAACCCGTAACCGTTCCGTTCGATTTCACAATAGAGGAAACGGCATCCATGCTTCTCGAAAACAATATTTCAGGAGCACCGGTCGTAGACAATGACAAACAGCTTGTCGGAGTAATAACTCAGGCTGATATTTTCAAAGTTATCATTTCTCTTACAGGCATAGCTAAAAAGGGGATCCATTTCGGCTTCAAAATCAAAGACCTGCCCGGTTCGATAAAAGATGTTGCCGATATTATCAGAAATTACGGCGGCCGAATGGCAAGCATTCTCACCTCTTATGAAAGGGTGCCGCAAGGATACCGTAATGTTTATATCCGGGCATACGGAATTGACCGGTCAAAATTCAAGAACCTGCTGTCAGATCTGAAAAAGGTGGCCGACCTGCTGTACTATGTCGATCACACTGAAAACAAAAGGGAAATTTTTTGAAGGAGTGGTTATTATGAAAACCGTAAAAAAAGTGCTTATTCCCATTGACGGATCCGACCAGTCCATTGCTGCTGTCCGGTATACGGGAGGCGTTCTTAAGCCTGAGAGAACGAAAATAGTTCTTCTTCATGTTGATTCGGAAATACCCGAATCCTTCTGGGATCTGGAGAAAAGCCCCGAATATCGTTCCAAGCTGGCGCCTGTAAGAGCCTGGGCCACCCAGCAGAAAAAAATCATCAATGACTCCGTGAGTAAAGCCTGCAAAATTCTTTATACCGCGGGCTTCCCGCCTGATGCTGTGTCGGTCATAATTCAGGGAAGAAAAGCAGGAATTGCGCGGGATATTTTGAACGAAGCGGATACCGGTGATTATAACGCGGTTGTTGTCGGACGTACAGGAAACAGCAATTTTAAAGATATTGTATTAGGAAGCGTGGCAAACAAACTTATAGGGAATCTGGTTGATATCCCTCTCGTCGTTGTCGGCGGGAAGCCGAATCCTAAAAAATTCCTTATAGCATTTGACGGATCAAAGGGGTCCATGAACTGTGTCTCAAGTGTAGTCTCCATGCTGAATAATACGGATTCCGAAATAATGATATGTAATATAATAAGATCACTCGGCACAGCCCGGCAAGGTTTCAGTGAACCGTCCTTTTCCGAAATAGGAACAGACTGGACCGAAATGAACAGGAAAAAAATCGAACCTGCTGTTGAAGAAGCCAAAAGAAAACTTGTTTCCGCCGGTATTGCTTCCTCAAAGATATCAGGGAAGATTCTTACCGAAAAGTCAAGCAGAGCCGGCAGTATCATTACGGAGGCAAAAGAGGGAGGATTTGGAACCATTGTGGTCGGAAGGCGCGGGCTTTCAGCGGTTGAAGAGTTCTTTATCGGAAGAGTAAGCAGGAAGATTCTGCATATGGCTAAAAAAATGGCTGTCTGGGTGGTAAATTAAAAGGCAGGCGGTGGCCGATGGTTTGGAATTTACCAGGACCCAGAAACTGATCATTGTAATTTTTTTTTACACCATGACAAAGAATCTGACTCTTTTTTCAAAAAACCGGGAAAGGTTATTGGTAGTTCCTATACCCAAACAGGCCATCTAAGAAAGGAGGATGGAGAATGTGGCAATCTATCCATAAAGGCTCGGCGAGTGTAGAACCGGCTATTCGGCAATTTTTGCCCCCTTGTCAGCTTCAATGTCCAATCAATGAGGATATCCAGCGAACCAATGTACTTATTTCGCTCCTTCCTGATGATCTTGAACTGGCCCGCGACGGTATCCTTCAAATCGGAGACTATCTTTATGAGAAAAATCCTTTGTTCACCGTCTGTGGGTATGTTTGTGGGTTATGCGAACTGGAATGTAATTACCAGGCCAAGGGAGGGGCCATCCGAAGAAGATTGCTGAAAAGGTTCATTTCCGATACCTACACCTATCACCTGAATCAAAAAGAAGAGTTCAATCTGGTAAAGCATAAAGAGAACGTCTCTGTGGTCGGCGGTGGACCCGGCGGCCTGATGTGCGCCTATGATCTGAGCAAAAGAGGCTATCGGGTTACCATTTTTGAGGCCTCAGATCGTTTGGGCGGAGCCTTATGGTTAATCCCTCAATATCGTCTTCCTGAAAAAGTATTGACCTCGGCCATCGATAATCTCATCCGAATCGCCGGGATCGACGTCAAATACAATACCCGCGTGGGTGAGGGCAAATTGACCCTCGAAAAACTTGGAAACGAGGGCTACAAGGCCGTCTTTATCGCCAAGGGCACACCGGCCCCAAGAATTTTAACCTTCGGCCGTGAAAAGGTGGAGAATCAGTCTCTATCGGGGGTTATGTACGGGACCACCTTTCTTTACGAAGTCAGTCACGGGGAGATTAAACCGAATTACTTCAGGGGCAAAAAAGTGCTGGTTATCGGCGGCGGCAACGTCGCCTTCGATGTGGCCAGATCGGCCCGACGACTGGGCGGAGAGACTACGATACTTTGTCTGGAATGCGAGGATAAGCGTTCGAAGGACCGCATACCGGCCGACTGGGAAGAAATCAGGGGGGCCTGGGAAGAAGGGATCCGCATATTATACTCCCGAGGGGTAAGCAAAATTATTGGAGAAAGCGAACGGATAAAAAAAATTGAGTGCCCCCGATGTACCAGCGTCTTCGACACCACCGGGTTTAATCCCCAATTTGATCTTTCCGACACCATCACCGCGGAAGGAGATATCTTAATCGTTACCGTCGGTCAGGGACCGGATAAGGCGGCCTTACAGGCCGACAACCTTTTGGATGAAAAGGGTTCCCTGGCCCTAGATCCTTTGACTTTACAGAGTTTGAACAAGGAGTGGATTTTTATCGGCGGGGACATCAGAAGGATCGGCTTTATGGCCGATGCCATGAGGGATGGTTTGACGGCGGCCGAATCGATTGAACGGTTTTTAAGAGGATTGGACATGAAAGAAGGTCGTAAAAGGGAGTATGAGGCCCAAGACATTCCCAGAAGGGTCCATTACCTATCCGAACCGGAAGTCATGTGGATCCCGCCGGAAAAACGCATGCATTTTCGGTTGTTCGAACGGGGATTCACCTTGACTGAAGCCATTGAGGAGGCCCAAAGATGTCTTACCTGTGGCCCTTGTGTTTCTTGCAAGGCATGCCTCTCCATAGGCATCCAGGAATCCTTGTGCAATGTGGAAGTCAATAAAGATCGCTGTTGCGGCTGCGGTATTTGTGTCTCGGTCTGTAACTATGGATCGGCCCAATTAAAGGAGGTTGAAAATAAGCGGATTTCCACCACCGACATGTTCAAGTGTAAGTCCTGCGGAATGTGTGTCGTTGCTTGTCCTTCCAATGCCAGGACGTTGGTCGGGGACCCTATGGAAAAGAAGATCGAAGAAACTTATGCCTCTTTATAAACCGTTGGAGGAAATGGATCATGGAAAAATATAATCCTAAATTAGTCTGTTTTTCCTGTAAATTCGGCTGGGGCTATCTGACCGAAGAACCAGCCCTGGCTTCCAAGATAAACAGTTGGATACCCGTAGTCTGCAGCGGCAAAATTGATACCAGTCATATCCTTAAGGCCTTTCGGGCAGGGGCCGACGGGGTCCTGATCTTAGGTTGTTCCGAAGGTCATTGTCATTATCAGGATGGAAATGTTCAAACCAAGAAAAAGGTGTTTCTCCTTCAGAAGGTGCTTGAGACCTTTGGAATTGAACCGCAACGGGTAGAAATTCGATTTTCCCTGGACCCCGAGGGAAAAAGTATGCCCCATCTTTTAAATAAAATGAAGGAAAACCTCATCAAATTAGGCCCGGTCAAGAGGCTTTAAAAAAGGAAGGTGACCCAAATGGCCAATAAACCCAAAGTAGCCATATATTGGTTAGGAGCCTGCGCAGGATGTGATGAAGCCATAGTGGATTTAAATGAAGCGATTCTACAGGTAGTCGAGACCGTAGAAATTGTTCTCTGGCCGTTGGCCATGGATTTTAAATATGATCGGATAGAAGCCATGGGGGACGAGGAAATTACCTTAAGCATACTAACCGGTTCGGTGAGGAATTCCGATCATGAAGAGATGGCCAGGCTGCTCAGGAAAAAATCGAAATTGGTTTTAGCCTTTGGGGCCTGTGCCTGTTTTGGCGGAACAGCGGGTCTTGCCAATTTTAAAACCAGGGAAGACATCTTTAACTGGGTCTATCGGGACGCCCCTACGGTAGTGAACCCCGAAACCAAATTCCCCCAAACAGAAACCCGGATCAATGGAAAGATATTGACCCTGCCGGAATTTTACGATCATGTCTATACTCTGAACCAAATAATCGATGTGGATTTTTATCTGCCTGGTTGTCCGCCCCCGCCGGACTTAATCGCCAATGCCGTCAATGCCGTCGTGTCCGGAGATCTTCCCCCCAAAGGTTCCACCCTGGCCCCACGGTCGGCATTATGCGATACCTGCTCACGCAATAAAAAGAAGCCTTCCAGGATGGAAATCAGACAAATTAAAAGGATCCACGAAGTTGAGGCGGATCCGGACTCCTGCTTTCTGGCTCAGGGGATTATTTGTTTGGGACCAGCCACCCGTTCCGGTTGTGGGGAAACCTGTATCAAAACCAACATTCCCTGCCGGGGTTGTTTTGGGCCTCCTCCTGGAGTAGTTGGGGCCGGCCCCAAATATCTATCGGCATTAACCTCCTTAATCAAAGCCGAAACAGACGAGGATATCCGTGAGATCATTGATTCCATCGATGATCCGGCCGGATACTTTTATCGTTTTACCGAACCCACTTCAATCTTAGGGAGGAAGATGCCCGGGAAACAGATGGAGGAATAAAAATGCCGAAAAAAATTACCATCAATCCGATAACACGATTGGAAGGCCATGGGAAAATAGAAATTTTTCTCAACGATCAGGGGCAGGTCGAAGATGCCTTCTGGCAGGTAACGGAATTAAGGGGTTTTGAGCGGTTTTGTTTAGGAAGACCGGCCGAGGAAATGACCCGGATCGTCCCCAATATCTGCGGCGTTTGTCCTTCGGCTCATCACATGGCCGCCACCAAAGCCTTGGATGCCCTGTATGGGGTCGAACCCACACCAACAGCCAAACTGATCAGGCAGCTCGAATTCAATGCTTTCTATGTGGAAGATCATTATATCCATTTTTTCTTCCTGGCCGCCCCGGATTTTGTGGTCGGACCGGATGCCGATCCTTCCGAAAGGAATATCCTGGGGGTCCTGGGAAAAGTTGGAATGGAGATCGGCTCCAAAGTCATCGAGGTTCGGAAGCGGAATCGGGAAATAATCAAATTGATCTTCAGCAAAGCCCCTCATCCGGAGGGAGGGCTGCCCGGGGGGGTCCCCAGGGCCATAACTGAGGAAGAAAGAAAATGGATTAAGGCAACGACCGATTATTCAGTTGAATTTGCCCAGTTGGCCTTACAGATTTTTAAAGACCTGGTGCTGGGGAATAAGGCATACCTGGATATGATCCTCAGTGACGCTTACAGCCTGAAGACTTACTATATGTCCTTGGTGGATGAGAATAATAAAGTAACCTTTTATGACGGCAAGGTTAGAGTTATTGATCCCAATGGCAACGAATACGCCCTCTTCGATCCCAAAGACTATATAGAACATATCGGCGAATGGGTGGAACCCTGGACCTATATTAAATTGAATTTCTTAAGAAAGCTGGGTTGGAAAGGCTTGGTTGAAGGGGACGAGACCTCTCTCTACCGGGTGGCGCCTCTGGCCAGACTCAATGTGGCCGATGGTATGGCCACCCCTCTGGCTCAAAAGGAATATGAACAGATGTTTGATACCCTGGGCGGGAAACCGGCCCATCATACCTTAGCCATGCACTGGGCCCGGTTAATCTGTGCCCTTCAGGCCGCCGAGCACAATCAGATCATTGCCAACGACCCGCTGCTGACCAGTAAAGATATTCGAAACATGAATCTGAAATTACAAAAGGTGGGGGTGGGCTGTGTCGAAGCCCCCCGGGGGACCCTGTTCCACCATTACGAAACGGATGACCGGGGCATTTTGACCAAAGTGAATTTAATCGTGGCCACTCAGAATAATGCCGCCCCCATCTGTTTGTCGGTAAAAAAGGCGGCCCAGGAATTTATTAAAGGGACCGAGGTGCGAGAAGGATTGTTAAATCGGGTGGAAATGGCCTTCAGGGCTTATGACCCCTGTCTGTCCTGCGCCACCCATGCTTTGCCGGGCCGGATTCCTTTGTCGGTTAATATCAGGGATAAAGAAGGCAAGGTTCTTAAAACAATCAGCAGGCTGTAAATGAAGGAGGCAAGCTTCAGAGAAATGAAAATATTGATTTTAGGCATGGGCAGCCCCATCCTGTCCGATGACGGGGTGGGGTTGGTTATCGTCCGGGCCCTTAAAGAAAGAATACCGAATACGGACGTGATCACCACCACGCTGGTCGGCCTTAATCTGCTGGATCAACTCCTGGGTTACGATAAACTCTTTTTGATAGATGCCCTTGTTTCAGGGAAAAGCCGTCCCGGCACATTGAAAAAATTAAAATCCGGCGAAGGAACGGCCCACCTTTTTACCTCCCATGGATTGGACTTTTTTACTCTCCTCGCCCTGGGAAAACAATTGGGGCTAAAAATGCCGGTAGTGGGTGCAATCTACGGCATCGAAATAGAAAATCCTGTCTCTTTTGGTGAGGAATTGACTCCCCCCTTGGCTGAAAAACTTCCCTCCATAATCGAATCTATTAGACAAGACATTCAAATCAACCTTACTCTTTCATAATCTCATGAAAAGTAATGAAGCTCCCAGTGCCATATCAACCATTCTTCTCTCCAATTGGAGAGAGGATAATCTTTATTCCTTTTACATGTTGTAAAAATAATTGACTTATTTTTTCATCAGCCGTTGTTTATTTCCTTATAAATCAACGAAAAGTGTATCGGCACATTATTTGCTTTTATATTATTTCGATCAGCAACCATTTGCCGACATCATCGAAAGGGCTGGAACATGGAAAAGCTAACTTTTATCCTTATTGTCTTACCTTTTCTTTCAGCGATATTCTGCTACATTACCCCATACCGTAAAATACGCTCCTCCATTGTTATGGCAACAGCATTTTTGCTTATCATGAGTTCATTGATGCTCATTCGGATAACTCCGTTTTCTTTTTCACCAATAACAGTTCTAGGAGCTGACATTCATCATATTGTCCTAATACTGGACTTTCTGATTCTCTTTTTAATTTTTTATTTCGGAATCAAACATCACCACCTCCTTATTATTATCTTTGCGATTCTGCAAATCGTTCTTCTGGGATATCTTGAATATTTCATGATCAAAGAGCAGACCGTTTCTCCGATTTTTTATTGCGATTCTCTCTCCTTAATCATGATTCTGATCATCTCTATTGTCGGTTCGATCATCTGTATCCAGAGCATTCCGTATATGAAAAATCATGAAGAACATCTGGGACTGAGAATATCACGAGAACCCCGATTTTTTGGGGTCATGCTCCTGTTTTTAGGCGCAATGAATGGATTAGTGCTCTCCAATGATCTTCTGTTTTTATATTTCTTCTTTGAAATAACGACGTTATGTTCATTCCTGCTTATCGGGCATGATAATACGGAACGGACGATTCGGAATGCGGTTCGGGCTTTGTGGATGAACAGCTTGGGTGGCGCATTATTTATCATCGCTTTAGTCATTTTAAACAGTCAGATAGGCGCACTTGATATGCAGAAGATCATTCATACACCGAAAGCAGGATTATGGTTTCTTCCTATAGCGCTGCTCTGCTTTGCCGCTTTTACAAAATCAGCCCAATTCCCCTTTCAGAGCTGGCTTCTTGGAGCAATGGTGGCTCCAACCCCCGTATCTGCATTGCTTCATTCAAGTACTATGGTGAAAATCGGTGTTTATCTGGTGCTTCGCCTGGGTCCTGCCATTCAGGGAACCTTTTTAACTCATTGCGTGGCAATCTTCGGCGCGTTTACCTTTCTGGCAGCGGCTGCTCTGGCAGTTGGACAGAGCAACGGCAAGAAAGTGCTTGCCTATTCGACTATCAGCAATCTGGGACTTATTTTTGCCTGCGCCGGCATAAACAGTTCTGCTGCCATAACAGCTGGAATTCTATTAATTATTTTCCATGCCATTACAAAAGCATTACTCTTTCTCTGTGTCGGCGTTATCGAACAGCATATTGAAAGCCGCGATATTGAAGATATGCGCGGACTGTATTCTAAAATGCCGGTGACGGCGCTGATTACAGTTATTGGCGTTATTACCATGATCATGCCACCCTTCGGACTGTTGTTAGGCAAATGGATGGCTATCGAGGCGGCTTCCAGGAATATTATTGTCATTATCGTTCTGGCACTGGGCAGCGCACTGACGGTCATGTACTGGGCAAGATGGGCGGGTATTCTGATGAGCGATCCGTTTGCGGGAAAGTTTAAAACAGAAAAACAGCCCATACTGACATGGGTATCGCTCGTTTCACTTTGTCTGGGCGCAACCTTGTTAAGCATGATTTCACCCTGGCTTTATTCCTGGATGATTATACCGATATTTAATGAGAAATACCTGCAATCGTACATAGTTACCAGAGGAATTCTGGAAAACCCCTCCGGTTCTTTCGCGGTGATTCCTTTAAGCATTCTGGCGCTGATCGGTTTCTTTGTATCAGTGCTGGCTGTCAGGAAAGCTTTGCGAGCACGTGTTGTGCCGCCTTACTTGAGCGGTGTGCAACTATCAGAGCCAGGCACATTTTTAGGTCCGATGAATCAACCGGTGAAAGCAGAGGCAAAAAATTATTATCTCTCTTCAATATTTGGTGAACAACGATTGACCATATGGGTCAATCTCGTAGCAATGGTATTGATTACCATGTTGATAGGAGGAGCTCTCTGATGAGTATGTCAATGCAAATACTATTAGTAGTGTTGGGAGTTGTTGCCGGCCCGCTGATAGGAGGGTTGATCGGCGGTCTTGACCGGATTATTACCGCTCGTTTTCAGTCACGAGTTGGTCCGCCAGTTTTACAGCCATTTTATGACGTGAACAAGCTGCTGGCAAAAGAATATACCGTTGTGAATGCATGGCAGGCGTTTTGCGCTTACAGCTATCTGGCAGCTTCCATGATTTCGGTGGCGCTGTTTTTCCTTCAATCGGATATGCTGGTCATCTATTTTGTTCAAGCAGTCGGAGCGATATTTCTCGTTGTCGGAGCGCTTTCTTCCACATCTCCATACAGCCAGATCGGCGCTCATCGTGAATTATTGCAGATGCTGGCGTATGAACCGCTTCTGGTACTGGTTATTATCGGTATCTATATAGAGACAGGCTCTTTTAAAATATCAGCAGTCTATTCATGGGATAAACCGCTTCTATTGAAACTGCCGTTTTTATTTGTGGTTCTTGGCTATGCGCTTACGATTAAACTTCGCAAGTCGCCGTTTGATTTATCCACTTCTCATCATGCGCATCAGGAACTGGTCAAGGGAGTGACAACCGATTATTCCGGTCCTCTTCTGGGTCTGATTGAAATCGCTCACTGGTATGATGTCGTATTATTTTTGTGCTTCTGTTCCCTGTTCTGGGCAACCAACATTGCCGGGATGATCATCCTGATCTCTATCACCTATTTTTTAGAAATTCTGATTGATAATGTGTCTGCTCGTATGACTTGGCGATGGATGCTTGGTAATGTCTGGGCAATAGGGCTGACACTGTCGCTTGTGAATCTGATCTGGCTGTATCAACAGTAAGGAAAATACTATGTTTAAAAAATTGATTAGAAATTCCCGAATGAAATCTCCGTGGCTGCTGCATTTTGATTGTGGAAGCTGCAACGGCTGCGACATTGAAGTACTGGCATGCCTGACGCCGGTTTATGATGTGGAACGATTCGGCATTATTAATGTCGGGAATCCCATGCATGCGGATTTGTTTCTGGTCACAGGAACCGTCAACAGCCGAAACAGTATGGTACTCCGTAACCTCTATGAGCAGATGCCAAATCCCAAAATCGTGGTAGCCATCGGATCATGCGGACTTTCAGGCGGCATTTTCCGGGAGGCATATAATGTCGTTGGAGGCGTGGATAAAATCATTCCAGTAGATGTCTATGTGCCCGGATGCCCCGCAAAACCGGAAGCCATTATTGACGGAGTCGTAACCGGACTTCAAAAATACGACCGCATTGTAAATTAATGAAGCAGATTTCGCCGATAATTTTGCGGAATGAGGAGAAAATGAGATGAAAGAAGAAACAATACCTGTTACAAAAGAAACGGTTATCGGTGAAACGGCAAAAATAAAAATTGAGGGCTATCGGTTTGTAACGATGACCTGTGTTGAACTTGATGAAAATCAGGTTGATGTTATCTACCATTTTGATGAGAATTTGCAGTTGAAGCATTTTCGGCTTACGGTTTCAAAAGATACCCTCATTCCGAGCATTTCTGTAGTATATCAATCAGCTTTTCTGGTTGAAAATGAGATACAGGATTTGTTCGGGATCCATTTTGATAACTTATTCATTGATTATCGGCGAACGTTATATTTAGGAGGAGAAACGATCGCAGCTCCGTTTTGTAAATTTACGGTGAAGCGGACGGATAAATCTGCACCGGCAGCGGTACAAGCAGAAACCTGAACCTGAATTATGTGCGTTTATATCAGCCTTTTCCATTTTCCAATTCTATCGGAGGTCATTTCATGTCTAAAACCATTATTCCTTTTGGACCTCAGCACCCGGTACTGCCGGAACCGCTTCATTTAAAACTGACCGTTGAAGATGAAGTCGTTACCGAAGTTATCCCTGCCTTGGGATTTGTGCATAGAGGGCTTGAAAAGCTGTCAGAAATCCGTGATTTTCATCAAATGGTTCAGGTTGTAGAACGGGTTTGCGGAATCTGCTCGGTCATTCATGCCATGTGTTATTGTCACGGCATTGAGGAGATGATGGGGATTGAAGTGCCTCCGAGAGCTAAATTTCTTCGGGTTATCTGGTCGGAACTTCACAGGATGCAAAGTCATCTGCTTTGGCTTGGATTATTTGCCGACAGTTTCGGGTTTGAAGCGCTGTTTATGCAGTTCTGGAAGATTCGGGAAAAAGTCATGGACATCAGCGAATCCACAACCGGTAACCGGGTAATCGTATCAGTCAATGTGGTCGGCGGCGTGAGAAGAGATCTCAATTCTGAGCAAATAAGCTGGATTTTGACTTTATTGAAAGAGATTGAACAAGAAATCAGCGCGCTGAAGAAAACACTGCTGACCGATTACACTGTAACAAAAAGAACCGTTGGAAAAGGTGTGCTTACAAAACACCAGGCATATGGCATCGGGACAGTGGGTCCTGTACTTCGGGGCAGCGGCGTTGTTCAGGATACACGGACGCTGGGTTATGCCGCATTTAACGAATTGAATTTTGAACCGGTTGTTGAAAGTGACGGAGACTGCTATGCGCGGACCAAAGTGCGTTTCCGTGAGACGCTGCAAAGCATTGACCTTATCAGGCAGGCAATGTCAAAGATTCCAAACGGTGAAATAAACGTCAAAGTCAAAGGGAAACCTCAGGGTGAGGTCGTTTCCAGAGTTGAACAGCCCAGGGGAGAACTCCTTTACTATATCAAAGCCGACGGCAATAAAAACCTGGACAGGCTGAGAATCAGGACGCCGACATTTGCAAATATTCCAGCTATTCTCACGATGCTGCCCGGAATGTACTTATCTGATGTGCCTGTCATTGTGCTCTCTATTGATCCATGTATTAGTTGCACTGAAAGATAGGAGGATTTTATGTTTACTTTTACGTCAAATATATTGAAAAATTTTCTATCACAGCGAGCGACCCGACGCTATCCGTTTGAAACGCGGAGTCCCTTTGATGGAGCGCGGGGGATGCTGCTAAACCATATAGAGAAATGCAACTTGTGCAGCATATGCGCGGTTAAATGCCCCTCTCAATGCATTACGGTTGATCGAAAAGCTTCCACATGGGAATGCGATCCGTTTGCCTGCGTCTATTGCGGAATATGCGTTGATGCCTGCCCTGAAAGCGCATTGTATCAGAAACCGGAATACCGGCAGGTGGCGGAAAAACGGGAGATGATTTCACTGAAAGGGGAGATTAAAAAGAAGGTGAAGAAGGAAACGGATAACGGAATAGAATCGGAGTAAACATAAACGGACAGGTTAAACCATATAAGACATCCTCTGAAGAAAAACAGGCAAAGACGCTCTGGTATTCACCGGGCTAATATTTAAGTTTAAAATGAGAGGGGGCTAAAACCATGACCGTTCTCAGGCCAAATCCGCAAATGCGCGATGCCATAGCCAGAGCTGTTGATGCAGAAGCAACACTCTGCTGGACGTGCGGCAGTTGCGACAGCGAATGCCCTGTAAACCTGGCAACCAGCCGCCTGCACCCCAGGAAAATTATAAGGATGGCAAATCTGGGGTTTCTGGATGAACTGCTCCGGCTCCCGATGATATGGTACTGTATTACCTGTAAGCGGTGTGAACACATCTGCCCCAATTTGGTCAAGCCTTACGCTTTGATCGCCTACATCAGGGAAGAGGTGATTCGACGCCGTCAGATCTCACATGAAATGTTGCGGCGGTATCGGGATTTTATTTCCCGCTTTCAGCGGGTGAGATGGCATGCAGTTGAGCAGTGCCTTCACGGGGGTCTCGAGTCTCTTTCCGAAAAAGTCTGGCAGGAGTGGTTAAATACTCCTGTATTGCAGTTACCGCGCATGATTCATCAAAAGGAACTTAACATCAAAACACGGGGTTTTATTTTGGCGGCCAAAGAGGCGGATATCTCCTCCTGCTTCAACTGCAGCGAGTGCAGCTGTGCCTGTCCGCTTGCCTGTGAAAGATCCGTTTTTGATCCTCAGTGGATCTTTCGCATGGCAAATTATGGCCTGTGCAATGAACTTCTTGGCTCTCAATCCATCTGGCTCTGTATTGCATGCGGAAGATGCAGCGAAGCTTGCAGCCAACTGGTTAAGGGTCACAATTTCATTCGCTGGGTTAAGAAATCGGCCGTTGAGAAAGGATTTGTTGATGAAGGCTTCGATTTTCGCCTGTCGGATGCGGAGAAATTAATTTATTGTCGGTATTTGGAAGAAATTGACCGTATCATGGGGTTTTCCGAAAAACCTTGACCCGGCTATATACATTTCCAGATGATGGTCAAAAGATAAAAAAAGGGAAAGACCGTCAGATCTTTCCCTTGAAAAATTATCGGATAACCCGGAAAAAGCGAGTGTATCGTTTAGTAAGTTAGAAACTATTTTCTGCGTTTTCCCGGCGGAAAATAGTTTCGTTAACGCACTTATCCCGTTTATCGGGGTTAAGAGCCGTTACGACGTCCTAATATCTTGCTGCCCGGATTGGTTTTCCTGCAAGAGGGCTGTAAATCTTCATAATGGCGAATTTCATGACATCTACGGTCTTCATGCTGACAACGATATCAAAAAGAATTTTCTCGGCATTTTCCGGAATAACACAGGAATTGGACGCATCGAAGGCCAAATCAGTAAAGCCCTTGATTAGTTTCTTGTGTTCCTTGTCGCTGAAAGGCACCTGGATAGCCTTTTTCCCGTCAATCATTTTAACCTGGTCGGCCAACTGAACGCCTTCAATTTTCTTAAATTTTTCATCATCCAAAAAAATATTGATATTATAATCCGCCATGCAAGCACCTCCTGTTTAAATTACCGATTTCTCAGGCATATACCTGAATATGAAATTTAACCCAGCCTATGTAAGTTTTTACCCCGCCGAATAATTCTGATGCTCTCGTAAAAAGTCATATGCGAACGGATTTGAGATTTTTGGGGAATAGATTTTTAAGGAACTGAGCGTTAAAAATCATCCGCCATAATTCTGGCGGATGATTTAGCGAAGTGACTTAAAAATCCCCAAAAAGCTCATTAAGTGAGCATATTTCGACTTTTTACGAGTTCATCAATTCTACGCCATATTTAAAAAAAAGACGTGACTGCTATATTATGTTGCGATTTGATTGTCAAGAGACTTATCATAATTCAATATATACAGCTTGTTATTAAGATAGCTTCGAATAATTATTGACGGCTTCGTAAAAAGTGCAAATATGCCCGCCTGACCCCTGAACCCTGCCCCCTGATCCCTTCCCGCCTCTCGCCTCATGCCTTAACCCCGATAAACGGGATAAGTAAGTTTACGAGATTATTTCCTGCCGCTCTTTTCAGTACCCCCTTGAGGGGTAAAAAAACGCAGGAAATAATCTCTTACTTACTAATGCCTCATCATCGCTGAGTGAAGCCTTTTTGCCTGAAGACAGAAAGCGTCGAGTTTTGCAGTTATAACCTGCGGAAAGGGAGACCCGTCGCTTTCAATTGCAAGAAACGGTAGGTTATCAGCATCGGAGAGGACAGCTCTTAGTCGCCTGTTGGCCGGCCCGGCGGCAAGTTTGCCTTCCCTGTTCATTACTTCGGTCAGTATCGCCTCTGAAAGCCTGTTCGGCATGCATCCGAAAGGCCCTATTGCAATTACTCCGCAGGCATGGGAAACAATCTCAGCGATTGAACTTCCAACTATCAAAACCGCTTCTCCTGTGAGATTTGGAGATATGTAAGGCATGGCTGTTTTTACAATTGATTCTGCATTAACAGATTCGGCATGCACCAGACCTGAAAGCGACAATATTTTCTTGATGCTTTTCTCATATTTTCTCATGATCTTCTTTTTAAAGGCAAAAGTGAGTTTTTCCCGCCCCGACATCCTTGCATCGACAAGCTTTTTATCAACCAGATAATCGCAATAGTGAAGCCACTCGGCAACCGGAGAGCAAACGGTCGCAAATCCCATATCCGCAAGTTTTTCCGTAAGATTCTGTCTTGATATCGAATCCCTCCGGACAAATATCTCGCCGACAAGAGATATCTTCGGGACTTCATCCGGCGGAAGTTTCATCGGAAGCGCTTTAAATTTTTCAGCGCCCTCCTTTAGCTTCTTTCCGAAACTGTTGAAATCTCCTTTCTCCAGCTCACGGAGAATCAAACGCCATTCCTTTTCAAAAAGATCTATAGCGGAATCACGATCAAGGGCATTTGTTAAAAGCATTGAACGTATATCTTCCATCACATCCGATACGACGATACCCCACCAACTTCTTTTGTGAAAATCGTTTCCCATTCCTCCGTATGAATTCTCGGAAGTAAGGGAGAGCATGGCCACATCCGGAATCCCGAGCCTTGCAATAAGATCTTCCATGAAAATGTGGTATTGACCGAACCTGCAAGGACCGGAAGAAGTCGGCATGAAATAAATCAGAACCTCTCCCTTTGATTTTCCGTTATTTATGTAATTAAGAAGCGTCCCGGTAGTCAGTATCAGTGGCAGGCACTCCTTGCAGGATGTGTTGGCGCGGCCCAGCTTGAGAACAGCTTTATCAGCCGGAGGATGCGCCACAACATTATACCCTTTTCCGCCTAATACCGCCGCAAACGATTCAGTTGTGAGCCTGCCCATGGAAGGCAACAGCAGCTTTACGCAGGGGTCGGTCACCGGCAGGACGTTGTCTGATGAGGTAATTACTCTGAGAACCCCGTTTTCAAGGGCTACCTTTGCCGGTATAAATCGCCTTTTTCTTCCCGCAATCTTTTTTTGGGCAACAAGCTGCCTGTAGGAATTGACAATATCAATAAAGGCTTCGATTCTCGTTTCCAGCCCGGCATCTGCGGTATGGCTGTCAAGCTCAAGAGTTAATGACGGTTTTCTCCCCATCAGATCCCTGAAATACCCTATCAGAAACGAATCCGGACCGCAGGAAAAATTGGTTATATATGTGCCGAAAAGCTGGGGATGGCGTTCAACCATCTTTCCGGCTTTAAGCAGCAACTGCCCCATACCCCAGTACATATGGCGTTTGCTCTCTTCATTGTCGAAATCGAGAAAATCAAACGGCAACACACTGATGCCTCTCGATGCAAATTTCCGTGGTATTCCCATGTGAGCTTCTTCGACAAAGCCGTTATATGGCCTGGCGAAAATCACTACGCCGAATTTTTCAGGATCTTTTTCAAGTTCTTTCAAGGCTTCATTGCCGATTAACTTCATCTCATTAAAGCAGTTCTTCTGGGCCTCAGCCGCTGCAATAAATGCTTTTTCAGCGGCTTTCCTGGGCGTTCCCATCGATTTCGCAGTTTCAAGAAGAGGCTCTTTTGCGGATTCTATTCCTTTGGTAAGATCAATAAGAGGCGCGAGGATTTTTACACCCTTTCTCCTGACCTCTTCAAGCCTCTTTCTGAATGTGGTTTGAAGATAAAATGTTTCCCCCTGAACGAGAGGGCAGACCTGTGAACTTCTATACCCGTTTGTTACCGGCACGGCTTTAAAATGAGGCAGAAAAATGAACTCCGGAACATCATCGCCAGAAATAAGAGACCAGAAGAATCCATGAGCCTGCTCAACAGGATAACAAAACGCCGCGTTTTTCTGATCCATTCCCTCTTGCGAAGGGGCTTTGGAAACTACAGGTTCAAATCCGATCTCATGGAAAAATGTTGAATATAAGGGATAGTAAGTATTGACGAGGAAGGTCTTGTTTATTCCGATCCGGCCTTTTAACTCTTTCTTCGACCCGTTTAGTAAGTGAGAGATTATTTCCTGCGTTTTTTTGCCCCTCAAGGGGGTACTGAAAATAGTCCCGTTTATCGGGGTTAAGTGAGATGCGACATATTTATCGAAAACAAGTTTCTGGCGAACATGGACAAGGTCAAGCTTATCGGCATCGCTTTTGATATTGTGGCGCAGGTTATAGTAACGGTTGCAGGCGCCCCCAAACGGATATTTTTTATTCTCAAGTTCGATTACCGCTATGTTGCAGCGCCGGTCGCATTCGTTTTTTTCTCCCTTACATGTAAATGCCTTTCCGTACCGGACCTCCCGGCCTGCAAGTGCTTTAAGATCAAAACGCTTTTTTTGCATCAAACCCGTTTCGATCCTCTCTTTAACCACGAGTGCAGCGCCGAATGCGCCCATAAGACCGGGCTCGGGAGGCACAACAATCGGTTTGCCGACCAAGGCCGCCATGGCAAGAGGAACAGCGCGGTTGTAACATACCCCTCCCTGCATGAATACTTTTTCCCCTACGGGCCTGTTTCCCTTGACCCTGTTCGAATAGTTCATGCAGATCGAGTATACAAGCCCTGCAACGATATCTTCGTGTTTTAATCCTTCGTGAATGGCATTTTTAATATCAGAGGCTATGAAAGCGGCGCATTGATCATTGAAGTTCGGAGGCTTTGACCCTCTGAGGGCGACACCGGCTATATCTTCCATCCTTATTCCGAGAGTCTCATGAGCCGATTCTTCGAGAAAAGAGCCGGTCCCTGCCGAACAGGCTTCGTTCATGGCATAATCCGAGGGCACTGAATTGGTAATATATGTGTACTTTGCGTCCTGTCCCCCTATTTCAAATATCGTATCGACTTTTGGATCGAAATATACCGCCGCTGCCGCATGAGCGATTATTTCATTGATAATCCCGTCCGTAAGCGCATGAAGGCCTGCAATCTGGCGGCCTGAACCACATACGCCGAGTCCTTCGATAATTATCCCGGAAAGCGGCGCCTTTTTTTCAACCTCTTTCATTATATGCTCATAACACTTTTTTGAAGCGCCTACCGGATCTCCGTTTGTCCGCAGATAAACCGATTCAAGGATTGCATTATCCCTGTTTCTCAAAAGAACGGCCTTTGTTGTCGTCGAACCCACATCAAGGCCGAAAGTGCAGATGTCACCTGCTTTGATTTCACCTTCCGACATGGTCTTGAATTCCACCATGTTTTCGAAGTCTTTTAAGGGTAAAAGCGTTTCAAAGGATACCGATTCATTCTTGAACAAAGCATCCGTTCCGGATAAAGGGAGAGTCTCGTGTTCAAGAGCCCATAACGCAGCCCCGAGAGCCTCAAAATAAGGAGCCTCTTTGGGAACGATGAGGCCCGGAATTTCCCTTTGCAGATATTCTATCATCATCCTGTTCCGGGTTGTCCCACCGGTGATCATGATATTTTCTCTTTTTACCTTCTTTAAGAGCTCCAGGATCTTATTTGCCATCATTTTACACAGGCCTGAGGCAACCTTTGACTTTGGAACGCCTTTATTTGTGGCGTGGGTGCAATCGGATTTGCAGAAAACGGAGCACCGGCCGGAAACATTATGAGGCTCTTCCGATGCTGCCCAGCCGGCCGCCTCTTCCATCGAAACATTCATCCTTCGAAGCTGCTGTAAAAAAAACTCGCCCGTGCCGGAAGCGCACTTGTTCCCAGTGGAAACATTGGATATCCTTCCGGCCTGGTTTAACACATAGACCATGAAAGTTTCACCGCCTGCTGAGACAATAGCCGGGGAGGAGATGTCCGGGTACTTCACAAACCCGTAAGCATATTCAACCGCTTCTGGTTCAGGAATAGTTGATAAATTCAGGAGTTCATGGAATCTGCGGCCGGTTGAGGCTATCCTGTCAAAAGAATTCCCGACTTGCTTAAATGCAGAAAGGAGGGTGCGTCTCGGATCACCTTCATGGGGAAGTGTTAAAAAACCTGTAATGCGTGGATTCTGAGACAAACAGGATGCCCCCGGACCAGGGCTCCGCTCTGCTTCAAGGCAAACAGCGGATATAGTTGAAGCGCCGAGGCAGAGCCCGAGTGATCTTATCTTTTCGGTACGAGACCTTTTCATAACACCTCTTTGAGACCAAATTGAGATAACCCAGATCCCAAGGTAATAATATTTGTAACTACTCAGGTTGAGAGGTTTGAAAAACACCCTCACTTTGTCATTCCCGTAAAAGCTGGAATCCAGAAGGTCTTGAAAGGACTGGATTCCTGCTTCCGCAGGAATGACGATTTGCCAAATTTCGGGGGAAATTCAAAGGTCTCGCCATACAATCAAGTCTCGAAAATCCTTAGCGGGCTTCCTTTCCATTCTGGCTCCTGACTTCTG
>JAUYEO010000221.1 GCA_030689795.1 Desulfobacterales bacterium
GGTTTTGACGCTATTATGCCGGCAAAGTCCCACATTTCAGCCCAGAAATCGGGAATGTTTTCCACGGACCACTGATACAGATCTTTATATTCCATGAAGGATTTTCCGTGCTTTTTGTTTATAATATCCATGAATCGCTTCATGTTCGAATTTAATATCCGCTCTTTCGACGGTTCCCATAACAGTTTTCCCATGCCAAGCCCCCTTTTAAATTTATTTAAAAAGTTTCATGTTGCTGTTTTCATATCATACCGGATGATGGACATCAAATTTATTTGTCTCGAATGCTCTCCCCTGGAATTCTCTTCAGCGCGAATTATGAGAAAGCAGTAAAACTATGCCACAGACAAATGTTGCGACTGCAATAATCCCGAATCCGAGCGGGTAGCTGCCGCTTTTTTCAACAAACAGAGAAAAAGCAGGAAGCCCGATCAGGATGCCGGCAAATGTAAAAAAAAGTGACCCGCCGGTCGCCATCCCGGCAAACTCAGGTTTTGCAACGCGTGCTACCTCAGCGAGATAGACACCATTCCAGCCGATAACGGCAGATCCGTAAAGCGCGCAGACGATCAGCACTGCAAAAAAGGGCCATTGTGGTGAGAAAGCCGCCGATAACAGCGCACATACCGTCATGGCAATGCCTAAAATACCAAGCATAAGACGGGGATTTACGCCCCGATCGACCAACGCACCCCATACGATTCTCCCGATAATTCCACCCGCCTGGGCAGTAGCCAGGATAATCCCGGCCTGGACCAGCGTCATCTTCACGTCTTCGATTAAATAAATAATGATAAAGGAGATCAGGCACAATTGCATCGTGGAAAAGAAAAATGAAGCAATGACAATATGGCGCAATTCCTGGTGGGAAACCGCCATTTTTACCGACTCAATTACATTTTTCCAGGAAAGCCGGGATAGATTGGAACGCTCTGTGTCGAACTGTTTTCGATAAGGGTGCAGGAAAATGCCAAGAATTAAACACAATGCCCCCACCAGTATCGCCGACATTTTCCAACCCCAGAGAATAACCAGATGAGGGACAATCGCGCCTGCCATGGCCCCGCCGACCGGAACACCGGTCTGCTTGATAGAAAAGACTACGGACATCATTGAAACAGGCGTGGTTCGGACCAGCAAATGGGAACTGGCCGGTGTCACAGGTCCGTAACCGATTCCCATTATCAATGCCCCGATGATCATCATGGGGACAACCGGGATTGAAATTGCCCCCAATCCCAGAGCACACAGGACCAGGCAAATCTGGCTTACTCCTATTGCCCCGAACCGGTTGATAAAATATCCGCTGACAGGTGCGACAGCTGTCGCACCCAGATAAATCAGGGACATGAAGATACCGACATAGCTGGGGGGAACATTTAATTCGCCGGCCGCCACCGGCATAAATACCGGAATGGCTACCGTGCTCATTGATACCATTGCCTGGACCAGCAGAGTGAGTACTACCGGAAGGATAACCCCTGACATTGGATTGATAAGGCGTTGTTTTTTCACGGTGGGAATATATGAATAAGGCTCTTCTGAGTCAAGGGGATTTTGACCGCAAAATACGGGGATTGTGTTTATTACGGATTGATAGTCCTGCGTTTCCCCTGAGTTTTACGATTTGGATAATAATGCCCCTGCATGAACAAAAAAAAGCGGGCAATTCTATTTGTTGATGGCAGTTATTTACCTATTTATGGACGGATACCCGCCTTAATTTTTTTTACCTTTTCCGCCGCCTTTACCATGGCTCCCGGAATCTTCTTCTTTGTTTTTTGATTTCCCGGAAGATTTACGATCAACTTCGCGTTTAAATTTTTCTTTAAGATTATGAAAGACGGTGGAACCCGGCTTTATACCCATTTTTTTAGCGATCACTCCCCATCCCTGACCTTTAGATCTCTTATATTCGTCATGCACTGAACTTAGCGGCTTCCCGCTGAAAATAGAAATGTGCACGATCATAAATACATCCGCCGGGGGAATTCCTGCGGCCAGCAGCTCATGAATCTTCGGTTGAGGAGGTCCCTTAATACGCATAAGATTTTCATGAAAATCTTCGATATCAGCAGCAGCTTTTTTATGTATACTTAAAGCGAAGTTATTAAGAGACTCTATATCCTCCCTGGCTTTATCAAGCACATCCCCGGGACTTGCCGCTAAAGCTGAAAAGCTGAAAACAAATAAAAATGACAAAAACAAAACCAGTTTCTTCATACCAGCCTCTTTTATAGAATTGTTAAGTGGTGCATCTGCAACTTGAATTCACCGGAGGGCAGTTCTTGGTATCTCTGCTCAAATCCTGTGATGAACCCGTTTATTCTCATTATTTATATATTTGGCTCATTTATTTATCTTTTAATATATCCCATATCAATAAGTTTCCGCATAACCAGTCCCGTTTCACCCATACTGTTATAAATTAATTTTGAACTGATTGTAGCCGATGAAATGGCATCAACTTTTGGATTAAAAGGCCTCTCTTTTAAAAGCGACTTTCCGGTAAAATTGCTTTGCATTTTATTTATATCTTTTGCATCCCATTCTTCATTGTCCAGTTTTGAAATTGAAATCGGGATAAAATTTATAAATTTGCCCGTATCATCAAAACTGTAAATATAAAATACATCATGGCAGTCGACACATGGTATTTTCCGTGCAACAACACGCGCAAATACGCGTCTCGCTGACCTGCCCGGAGCCCATGTATAAACATCTCCCAATTCTTTCAAGTTTATTTTTTCTATTTTATCTGGGCGCTTTCCCCCTACAGCCATGCTCTGGCTGACTTTTTCCATCAATTCACTTTCTGTAACCGGGAGAACAAGTTCTTCCTTCGCTTTGTCATCTGTCTTCTTATTTATTGTTATATCCGATTCAGCAGTACTCATTTTAAAAGCGTTGTTTACCATTGAAAAGAGTTTGTTCGTATCTTCGAGCCTGCCCAGATATGAATCCACGACAAGCAGGCGCCCCTTCCCGTATGGCCGCGCAAAAATAAAAAAAGGGGTTGGAGGCTCGCCGACCAACTGATGAAATTCGAATTTATCATCCGGTATAATCGGAAAATCGTACTTCTTTTCTACAAAATCGATATCAAATGTATTATTCCCCACGGCTATTCCGATTATCTTTACATTATTTTTCAGTTCAGCGTCCTTCTCAATTCTGGCGTATAATTCATTTATATATGACCTCATATATTGGCAGGACGCTCAGTAAACATTGAGGACCTCTATGATTAATAACTTTACATCCATTTCAGCGGGTTGGAAAATGCCGCTCTTTTTCAGCATCAGGTATGATCTGTCCGTTTTATTTTTTGGAACCGGAACTGAAAAAGCAGGAATAATATCCCCTGACCGGAGTAAACCTTTCGTAGCATCAGCCGCTTCCCCGGTCTGGTGAAAGAGGTTCATACCCAATAAAATAGATGCAACAATAATGGACTTCTTCCATATTTTTACTTTATTTTTCATACCCTCACTCCCATTCATGGTTAGCGGTCATCCGGCAATCAACGAGGATTTGCGTTTGAAATAAATCGATATACTCCGCTCTTGTATTCAGTTTTTTTATTTTATACCGCTCTTATTATCTGTCTTTTTCCCTGAATTATATTTTACTACTCGCTCCCATAATATTTTGGGTCAAACCTTGAATCGGAACAGCGGGCGAATTAAGAGACGACTTGGGGACATCCGTACAGAGCGTGCATCACTTCCCGCGCGGATTGATACAAGGAGGTAGCGTGAATTATGTTACCCGTACACGTGGGGATGAAGCGGGTCGGGAATCCAAATTATCCGGTAAAACGGGGCGTGTGTTCAGAGAAAATCAGTTCATGCGCAAGTTTCCCGGTTTGCACGGGATAGAAGTTTGCCAAGGGATCGGGGAGACCACCGAATGATCCGTCCTCCGATGCTGCACGGCTGCAATGAAAAGGTTTCTCAACCGGGTATCCGGCAAAAACCCCTTTATCGGGATGCTGAGCGAAAAAAATCAGGACTTCTTGAAAACGCTGAACAGTTTGTCGAGACCTGACTTTTCGAGCTTAGCGACATTTTCAAATTCCCCGGCGTCAAGCCAGATACCTTCACATTTCGTACACTTGTCGATCATGATGCTCTGGTAATCAATCTCGACAAGTTCCATTCCGCATTTGGGGCATCGCATGTAATGCAGTTCGCGCAGTTTGTTTTTCTCCTCCGCGGCAAGTTTCTTCTGTGTTTCAGCCTTCATCTTCTGGAGTTTTTCAAACTCCTTGCGCGCAATATATTCCTGTTCCTTATCGCTCGGTTTATTTGCCATTTTTCCTCTCCTGCTTTGATCTTAATGTTTGAAGTAAGTTTCTCCGAGCGGTTCCGGGCCCGGAAAAGGACATGGCTGCGCCACGTTTTTTTATGCTCCGTAATCATATAATCGTTTATATGTATGCCTGAATTGCAAGTCAATACCTATTCCTGAAAACAGTTGATGCCCTTTTTTCTCTTCTTCAGGAAGATGACGATTCTAAGCCTTCTTTTTTAATTCGCTTAGCGGGATGCCAAGTGCATCGGCTACCCCCTTGCCATAAGCAGGATCGGCCTTCATGCAGTTGCCTATATGGCGGATCTTTACGTTTCCAGGCGCATCGCCCATTGCGCGGGCGGTGTTTTCAAAGAGAACCTTCTGTTGGGCGGCGCTCATGAGCCGGAAAAGCTTGCCGGGCTGGGAATAGTAATCATCGTCCACGCGATGGTCCCAGTGGTCGGCTGCTCCATCCAGGGCCAGTGATGGTTCGGCAAAATTCTTCTGTTCCTGCCATTCGCCGTAACTGTTGGGTTCATACCCCAGGGTGCTGCCATAATTGCCGTCCACCCGCATGGCGCCGTCGCGGTGGTAGCTGTGGAAGGGGCAGCGTGATGAATTTACCGGGATCTGGTTGTGGTTCACACCAAGCCTATAACGCTGGGCGTCACCGTAGGAGAAGAGCCGCCCCTGAAGCATCTTGTCGGGTGAAAAACCGATGCCGGGAACGACATTGGCCGGGTTGAAGGCCGATTGTTCGACCTCAGCAAAATAATTTTCCGGGTTTTTGTTCAGTTCGAGAACGCCCACTTCGATCAGCGGATAATCCTTTTTAAACCAGACCTTGGTCAGGTCGAAGGGGTGATAGGGGCATTTCGCCGCCTCCTTCTCCGGCATGATCTGCACATAAAAGGTCCAGCGCGGAAAGTCGCCCTTCTCTATGCTTCCATAGAGATCTCGCTGGTTGCTCTCCCGGCACTTGCCGATGACCGCCTCGGCTTCCTGATCGGTCAGGTTCTTAATCCCTTGCTGTGTCTTCAGGTGGAACTTGACCCAGTAGCGTTCGTTCTTGGCATTGATGAAACTGAAGGTATGGCTGCCGAAGCCGTGCATATGACGATAACCGGCAGGGATGCCCCGGTCGCTCATGACAATGGTGACCTGATGCAGCGCCTCGGGCAGGGAAGTCCAAAAATCCCAGTTGTTAAGAGCGCTGCGCAGGTTGGTCCGGGGGTCCCGTTTCACGGCATGGTTGAGATCAGGAAACTTGAGGGGATCGCGCATGAAGAATACGGGTGTGTTGTTGCCCACCAGGTCCCAGTTTCCCTCTTCTGTGTAAAATTTCATCGCAAAACCCCGAATATCGCGCTCGGCGTCAGCGGCGCCGCGTTCACCGGCCACTGTGGAAAAGCGGACGAAGCAGTCGGTCTTCTTGCCGACCATGGAGAAGATCTTCGCCCTGGTGTACTTGGTGATGTCGTGGGTGACGGTGAAGGTGCCGTAGGCACCGGAACCTTTCGCATGCATGCGTCGTTCGGGAATCACTTCCCGGTCAAAATGGGCGAGTTTCTCAAGGAACCAGACATCCTGGAGCAGCATCGGGCCACGCGGTCCGGCTGTCATTACGTTTTGGTTGTCGGTAACAGGAGCGCCGAAAGCAGTGGTCAATTTTTTTGATTTTTTCATATTAGTTTCCTCCTTTTTTATTAAACAGGTTGGTAATATACTATCTGCTTCCTATCATGGAATCATTCCGGATAAAATTGCGCAAAAAGCAGGCCGGCTTTAGCGGTCAGGCATCCTCCTCCCGGATCTGCCGCCCAGCATGTGCGCTTTTTGGGAGTGTGGTGCAGTCCCGGCAATAGCCGTAATATTCTATCCGTGCATCCGTAACGATAAAGCCCGCCTCACGGGCAATATTTTTCGGTTCGATTGACGGGGGGATATGGTAATCTATGATTTTTCCGCAGAGCTTGCAGACGAGGTTGATGTGTTCTTCAAGATTTACCTCGTAGCGGTTTTCCAACTGGTCAAATTCCAGATTTTTTATCAGGCCCTGCTGTGATAATTCGCCAAGAGTTGCATAAACTGTTGATAAGCTGACTCTTTCAGTCCTCTTTCGGGCTTCTTCGCGGATCAGGTTGGCTCCGGGATGAAGATGTCCTTTTTCGACCAGCACATCGACAATAGCCAGCCGCTGCGGAGTTATTTTAAAGCCCCTTTCTTTCAGTTTACCGATAAGCTCTTCTCGTGTGATCTTTTTCATTTCGGAATCATTCCAGTTTGGTAAAAATTAATCTCTCTCTCGGGAGTTGTCAAGGATTATTAATTAGATTTAAGGGGTGTTCCCTATGCTCCCATTTTTCTGCCACAAAAAATTTCCTGCTTATTAATTACCATGTAATATCAAATCAGTTAGTCCATCACGGGTACGCCTGAAATTTCATACATTTCGCAGGGGCGGTTGAAGAATTTTTCTTTAACAGCGTTTTCATTTTCGGGCGGATTGCCGTGAATAAGGTTGTAAAATAGGGACCTCTTATATTTGATGCTCTCGTAAAAAGTCATATGCGAACGGATTTGAGATTTTTGGGGAATAGATTTTTAAAGAACTGAGCGTTAAA
>JAUYEO010000222.1 GCA_030689795.1 Desulfobacterales bacterium
ATCAATGAATTTATAGCCAATATTTCTCCCATGCTCGATTTCATTTACAACCGTCCGAGCGATTTCCGGACAAATTTCTTGTTGGATCAGAATAAGTTGAGATGGTAAAAAAAAGGTAACTATTCAGCCACAGATTCACACAGATGAACGCCGATAGATTTAAATACAAAGAAATAACAGATATTATTCATAGAAGTTTTGTAACTGCCCGGGTGGGTAGGCTGCGGGAGGTAGTCGAGTGTGATCACGCGAAACTCCGGGCTTTTGAACCGGCGGAGGCAAAAAAGGTTCCGGGTGAACGGGTACGGTCCATGTGCATAAGCTAAAAGTCTTCAGCCTGCAGTCTAAATAACCTGAGTAGTTACAATAAAAGAAAAATATCAGTCCGCCAATCAGTGTGGCGGAGCGTAGATCGGTGGCTGAGTAGTTACAAAAAAAGGAGATTTTAGCTATGCCGGTGGCCTATGACCTGAACCTGCGCGAATACTGGCGAACGATCCGCAGGCGGAAAGTTATCGTCATCTTTACGATATTCATGATGACCCTCTTCAGCTTCATCTTTTCTATCCTGGGTCGCCCGACGCCGATCTACAAAGCCGGCGCCAGCGTCAAGGTTGAAAAATCGGATTCAATGACGGGGCTCTTTATCCAGACCGTTTCCTATTCCACCACGGACTACATGCAAACCCAGACGGCCATGATCAATAGTTACTTCATCATGGAACTGGTGGCCAAGAAAATGGAATTGATCCCATCCGGGATCTCCTCCGATGAAGTGCGCCGTAATCCCGGGTACCTGTCAATAATTCTCAGTCTGAAGGCAAAAGTAGAGACGGAACAGGAAGGGAACACCGATATTATCAACATAACGGTCGTTTCCGAAGATCCGAAACAGGCCCAGCGTCTCGCCAACACAGTGGCCCAGGTATACAAGGAACAGCACGCGCTGAATCTGAACAGGCGCATCATTGAAGCCAAGAATTTCATCGAGAGCCAGGTTGTTGTCACAAAAGACAAGCTGCAGAAGTCGGAAGAAGCGATAAAGGACTTCAGGGAAACCAATCGCATGGTTTCTTTAGACTCCCAGTCATCAGGTCTTGTCGCTCAATTTTCAGACTTGCAGACGAAAAAACTTCAGGATCTGGCAACAAACAGCAAGATCAACGACATCCTTAAAGCCCTGGCCCGGGCGGAGAAAAGTCCCCTGTCGTCCAAGACGATCTTTTATTTCGAAGAGGCTTCGGCCCCTTACAAAAACCTGAACGACCGTCTCGTGCAACTGATGCTGGACCGGGATATAATACTTATAACCTATACTGAGAATTTTCCCCAGGCGATCGAGATCAGGAAGCAGATCCGTGAAATAATCACCAGTATGAAGGCTCACCTGAATGCCCAGCAACAGAGCCTCTCTCAGGCCATAAGTCTGACGGAAAAGCAGCTCAAAAACCTGGACGATCAGCTCAAATCTCTCCCAATGCAAGGTCTGTATCTGGCCCGACTGGAAAGGGAAGTGAATGTCAACCGGGAAATCTATACCATGCTGGAAAAGCAGTATCAGGAATCTCTCATCCAGAATGCTGAGAAAGTCGAGGAGGTTCAGATTGTCAAGCCGGCTCTTGAGCCATCCTCCCCCATCAACCCGCCGAAGACCGGAGCTACGACGGGCCTGGGTTTTATCATCGGAATCATTCTTGGTGTTGTCTTTGCCTTCCTCATCGAAACCTTTGATACATCCATGGGCGCCGCGGAGGACGTGGAGCAATTCCTCGGGGCCCATGTCCTCGGCATCATTCCCCAT
>JAUYEO010000226.1 GCA_030689795.1 Desulfobacterales bacterium
TCGATAGAACTCACAGGAACAAGAAAATTGCTGCGAGTTCGCACTAATTCTTTCACGACATTTTTCTTAAGAGTCGACTTCACTCGTTTTCGTACCCATGGGAGTATAGTGAATCCCATCGAATAGTTATCTTTGAAGCGATAGTAAGCTCTTATCTTTTCAGGTTTAACCTTCATATACAACCCTCTTTTCTTAGCTGGCTAAATAATAATTATACAAAACTTACATCAATTGTGAATAGTAAAACAGGTTCTATCAATTAATTGGAAAATCAAAACACCCTGCGTTTTATTTTTGAAATCTCATCCCTGAACAAAGCATCAATATGCGGTGCGTTTTTCCAGTTTTGCATCAAACGATCAAGATCTTTCATGAATGCCTTTTGAAATCGCCATTTCAACCGGTGTTTGCAAACCGCATCAAGATCTGTAATGAATAATTTTTTGTCTGAAACGATAAAATTTGTAGCCTTGAAATCTCCATGACTTATTGAAGAAGACACGAACCTCCTGAGCAGCTCACCAAACTGCTTCACCAGTCCGAAAAGATGAATTTCTCCTGCCTTATCTGAATTAAGAAGATGATAAGTATCAGTGCCGTCGATATATTCAGTTAAAATATATGAAACGCTTCTTAACGGACCAAGCCTTTTTTCCATCATGGCTACCGGGTTGGGGGTATTTACTCCAATACTCTTCAACAGGTGTGCGTTGCGCCAGGAGACCCATGCCCTGCTCTGTCTGTAAGAGCGCCTTGTGGCATGCCACATGTTTTTCATATTATATCGTTTTACAACAAGGGGCCGTCCCGACAGTCGGATCAAAAAAACCGTTGAGCTGTTTCCGTCTTTAAGCATTCTTCCCTCTTTAAGCACGGCATCAGGATTATTGAGAAAAGCGGCCATTGGATCGTCATAATACGTTCTTCCGCAAATCATAAACCGGCGTATGTTTTTATGACATATGAAGGGGGTGCTTTCCCTGAATATTTTCTTAAGATAGTCTTTTTCCGCTCTATGCCTGCACTTAACCACCTCTTTCATCAGGCAATCATAAACAGTATCCGACTGCGTCCATTTTCTCTCAGAGGTGTAGGCTTTAAAGGCATCCGGGATCAAGCTTGCGTATTCCGGATAGAATTGAGCAAAAAAAAGCCCGAGATTCTTTAAGCTCTGTTTTTCTGATAACGGTTTCCCAATATGTCTGACATCAATGGCATCTCCGTCGATAGTATACATCTTTTCACCGGATAAAAGAAAATTCCTTATGTGAGGGTCCTCCTGACAGATACCGGACATATGCTGTTTTGCAATAACAGTCATCAGTCCGGTCAAAATATCCAGGCGCCAGCCGTCGCTCTCAGCTTTCTCCCAGACTTCCCTAAGATCTTCGCTCCCGGTTATCTCCTCCAAACCAAGAAGAGGTACTTTTCCGGATACGGAAGCCCCGCGGAAAAGCAGCTTCGGCATAATGATGCCTGAACTCTCCAGGGCCTTTATCCCGCGTTCTTCGCGCGCGAAATGCCTCTTGCCATCGGTCACATCCAGGAAAAACTTTACAACGACATCCAAACCGTTCCATTTTCCGGAACAGACCAGCCGCTTTCCGGGTAGAAGCCTCAAAATACCGGTGCATACCAGTTTATCGATCATGCCTTCGGATTCAATATCGATACTGAAAGGAACCGTAAGATTTCTGCCCGATGAGCGGAGATGATTGCCGTCTGAAATTTTTATATTGCCGGAATGATTCATTGTAGATAAGTGCTTACGCTATCTGACTGTTGCTGCTTCCTACATGTGTTAATATAATTTATTATTAGCACAGGATTATATAGCCGTCAAAAATCTTATTTAAAGCATTTTATTCCGGTGATTGACATAATCGATGCTCTCATATATTCACCCGGGTATCCGGAAACCATAAAACACTTTTGCATACAGGTATTTGCTGATTGAAAAAAATATCTTACAAACAATATCTTGCCCTGCATAATGGTGCTGAAATACTTGCTTCAGACAGTTTCGGAGAAAAAGTACTGCGTCTTAAGGATGGCTCTATTATCAAGCTGTTCCGTACAAAAAGGATAATCTCATCCGCTCTTTTTTACCCTTATGCATTACGATTCGTTAACAACGCATCAAAATTAAAAGATATGGGAATCAGCACGGTAACAGTTATTGATTCCTATAAAATTATATCTATAAAACGAACGGCAGTACATTACAAGGAGCTTGAAGGCGATACGCTTCGAAATTATATCATGCATCATTCGCTGAACGGTGATATTGCCGAAAAACTTGCAGCGTTCATCGCCAGGCTTCACAATGAGGGTGTATATTTCAGATCAGTTCATTTTGGCAACCTTCTAATTACTCCGGACAACAGTTTTGGGCTAATCGATATCGCCGATATGAAGATAAAAAGTCATTCTTTGAATATCGGAAAGCGTATCAGGAATTTTCATCACCTGACAAGATATGACATTGACAGGAATTCTCTGAAACAGCAAAAAGAGATATTTATCCGGGAATATTTAAAAATATGCAACTTTCCGCATGATAACTCAAAGAAATTAGAAGAAAACATAAACGCGGTTCTTTCATAGGATAAATACCCATATCACGTTTTCTTATTTTTCAGACAGCATTTTTTTTACCCTTTTTGCTCTTCTGCGATTTCGCCTTGCTATATATTCGGGGTAAAGGTCGGGGTAAAATCTTTTCCATCTCTTATGAAGCCAGAGCCACTGGTCCGGGTATCTTCGCACGGCATTTTCGATTGCATCGGTCATGATCTGTGTATTGGTACTCAAATCATCCCGCAAATCTTTAGTTCTCACCAATTGAACAGGCGATTCTATAATGATTGTAAGTTTCTGGTCTTCTTCCTTTATGCAAAAAACTGGAAGTACGGGGCTTTTACATCTTAATGCAAGCATTGCTGCGGCCGGTGTCACCGTGACTTTTTTACCGTAAAACAGAAGTTCCACTCCTTCCGATTTTGTTGTACCCTGGTCGATCATCAACGCAAGGATTTTTCCGCTCCGAAGCGTCTGCATCATTTCAGGCAGAGCCCCTTCCTTGTCAATTATCGAATTTCCGAAACGGGTTCTCAGCTTAAATAGCCACCTGTTGATAATTTCTGATTCTATTTTTCTTGCGACAGATGTTACGGGATATCCGAAATAACACGGAGCGAACAAAGATGCCGCCTCCCAGTTTCCAAGATGAGCTGAAATAATAATAACGCCCTTCCCACCCTCAACCGCATTAAGCAGATTATCTTTTCCCCTTATTCTGATATTCCGGAGAAAATCTTCTTTAGAGAAGAAAGCCATCTGGAGAATCTCTAAAATCGTAATTCCAAGATTCTGAAAAATTCTCCTTGAAACCCTGCATATCTCCTCATCCGCCCACTCGGGATAAGCAAATTTCAGATTTCTCGTTACTATCCTCCTGTGGGGCATATCGAGATAATATATGAGCGCCCCCAGAATTTTGCCCCAAAAACATAGAATGTTTATAGGGATTGCGGCAAACAGATGCATTTTTTAACCTTCCTCCTGTCTCTTCCCTTTCACGTAACCTTTTCCGTTTTCATCCCGGCTCCATCTTCCCGGCAAGATACATGACCCAATATCACAGCCACCTGCTTTTAGTCCACATCTGCGTTGAAAAAAGGTGTATCTAATGGCTTTTTACGAAGCCGTCAATTATTCGACTTGGCATTTAATTATCTGCCTGATACAGGATAATCATGCGGCACAAATCGAGAGCTTTAAATTAGGACGCAGATTTTCGCCGATATCCGCGGATAATTATCTACTCTTTACATGTAAAATCTCTAAAATCTGCGTTCATCTGCGTCCAAAATGCAAATTCCTAGTAACTATTCAGCCACAGATTCACACAGATGAACGCAGATAGATTTAAATACAAAGAAATAAGTAACTACTGAGGTGGATAGGCTGTAGTCGTTTAGGCTGTAGGGAAAAGTTTCAGGTTTATGGTTTCTGGTTAAA
>JAUYEO010000231.1 GCA_030689795.1 Desulfobacterales bacterium
CTCAATAATCTTATCCCATTTAGCCTTATTTTTTGGGGACAAACCCAAATTTCAAGCAGTCTGGCTTCCATTCTGAATGCAACGACTCCGCTTTGGGCTGTTCTGCTGGCACATTTTCTAACAAACGATGAGAAACTTACAGTCTATCGTTTATCAGGGGTCATCCTGGGTTTTGGGGGTATCGTGGTTATGATTGGTCCCGACGCCCTCGCTGGATTGGGTACCAATGTTTTGGCGCAAACGGCAGTTATCGGCGCGACTGTCTCCTATGCTTTTGCCGGAATTTTCGGGAAACGTTTCAGGGGAACCCCTCCGTATATTATCGCGGCCGGGCAATTAACCAGCACGACCATAATGATGATTCCGATCGCACTTTGGTTTGATCACCCCTGGTTGCTGCCTCTGCCGGGCTTGAAAACATGGGGGGCGTTGTTGGGACTTGGGCTGCTGAGTACGTCTGTTGCATATATCATTTATTTTCGTTTGCTCTCCACGGCAGGAGCAACAAATCTGCTTTTAGTCACCTTTCTGATTCCGGTAAGTGCATTATTCCTTGGAATGACTATTTTATCCGAAAGATTGGATCTTCGGCATTTCATTGGAATGATGTTCATTGGTTTGGGCCTGGCAGCTATTGACGGCCGCCTCTGGGCGTTTATAAGATTAAGGATGCGGCATAGGAATGAACGCCGACAAAAGCCACCCGAAGATTACACTATTTGATAAAATTAATTGTTGATGAGGTATGTGCAAATGGTAATGTTTTTTACAGACGATGACAAATGGAATGCTTTGGTACAGCGGAATGTGCAGTCCAATGGTGTTTTTTTTTACGGAGTTTTAACAACCGGTGTATATTGCCGGCCAATTTGCGCTTCCCGTCTGCCTAATCGGAGGAATGTCCGTTATTTCGATACTTGTGAAGAAGCTGAAAAGGCCGGGTTTCATCCCTGCAAACGATGTCATCCGAATGACAAGGATTGGCAAGATTCGCAGACCCTGGCCGTTTTAAATGCGTGCAGAATTATCGAAAATGCGGATAATCCGCTCAATTTGGAGGATATTGCAGCCAGAATACATTTAAGCACTTTTCATTTTCAAAGGCTTTTTAAAAAGATCCTAGGAGTCACACCAAAAAAATATGCAATGGAAGTCAGATTGAAAAGGACTCGCGCATGCTTGCAAAGCGGGCAGACAGTAACTGAAGCGATTTATCATTCCGGCTTTGAATCGGCCAGCCGTTTCTATGAAAAATCGACGGCAATTCTTGGTATGAGTCCGTCTGCTTATAAAAATGGTGCTCCTGATATTCAGATTCAGCATGCTGTTGTTCAATCCTATATAGGATGGGTTCTGGTGGCATCGACAGAAAAAGGTGTTTGCTCTGTCTCAATTGGAGATACGCCCGAAAAATTGAAAGCTGATTTGTATCGGCGTTTTCCGAAAGCAAAATTCAAGAACCCCGATCCGAATTTTGAAGATATATTGGCGAAGGTACTTGCTTTTATCGAGGCTCCTCATAGTCGTAGCTTTGAATTGCCTCTGGATATCCTTGGCACCGCTTTTCAACGTCGTGTCTGGGATGCTTTGCAGGGAATTGCGCCAGGTTCTACTGCAAGCTACACAGAAATCGCTACTCGCATCGGAAACCCCTCAGCGGCTCGAGCGGTTGCACAGGCATGCGCGGCCAATCCCATTGCTGTAGTTATTCCATGCCATAGAGTGGTGCGGAGTGACGGTAAACCTGGCGGGTATCGGTGGGATGTTGAACGTAAGAGTAATCTTCTTGCACGGGAGAACAAAAAGACCGTGGGAGCCACCTAATATCTATATGCCCTTCGACTGTCAAAAAAAACTTCTCCCGCGCACCATCTACCCAATCACTCATGGCGCAAGGCTTCGATAGGATCAAGCAATGCGGCCTTCCTTGCGGGAAAGAACCCGAAGACTACGCCCACTGCAGCAGAAAACACAAATGCAATGACAATTATTCCACTGTTAAGAATAAGAGGTACCTTCAGGGCACTTGCTCCGGCAGCGGAAGCTGCGATCCCGAGAATTATTCC
>JAUYEO010000234.1 GCA_030689795.1 Desulfobacterales bacterium
AATAAACAATTTTCAACAAATAGCTCACGGCGGTGTCTTTGACACCATCACAAGGGAGACATTTGATCATATTATGGTCCTCCTCCCCCAGCTCCCCGAACAGCGGGCCATTGCCGGTGTGCTTTCCGGCCTTGACGACAAAATCGACCTTCTGCACCGGCAAAATAAAACGCTGGAAGGAATGGCCGAAGCCCTCTGGCGGAAAATGTTTGTGGAGGAAGCTGATCCGGGATGGAAGGAAGGGAGGTTGGGAGATTTAATCGAGTTGCACTATGGAAAAGGTCTGAAAGAGGAAAAGCGTATTCCAGGTATGTATCCTGTGGTAGGATCAAGCGGGATAGTTGGCTACCACAATGATTTTCTGGTGAAAGGGCCAGGTATTGTAATAGGTCGTAAAGGGACACTTGGTGTTGTTAATTACATTGAAGAAAATTTTTTTCCAATTGATACGACATACTTCATAAAAAACAAAACCAATTCGGGAAGATTATTCTTTGAATACTTTCTATTAAAAAAATGTTCATTTGAAGAAATGAACTCAGATTCTGCAGTTCCAGGCCTTAATAGAGAAATAGCACAATCCATGGAATTATCTTTGCCACCAATAGGATCGATTTTAAAATTCGACGATTTTTGTGAGCCATTATTCATAAAGAAGATGAAAAATGTTAGCCAAATCCGCACGCTCTCCCGTCTCCGGGACACACTGTTACCAAAGCTCATGTCCGGTGAAGTGAGGGTCAGATTATGACCGAACATAAACTGATCCCGCCCCATGGCGGGTTTCGTAAATTGCGCAGCTTTCAATGCGCCCGGAGTGTATATGACGGAACCGTTATTTTCTGTGATCGTTTTGTCGACAAAAGATCGAGAACTAACGACCAGATGGTCCAGGCGGCCCGTAGCGGAGTGCAAAATATTGCCGAGGGAAGCCTGGCTTCAGCAACATCAAAGAAAACCGAGTTGAAATTGACCGGAGTTGCCAGAGCCAGTCTCGGTGAATTGCTGCTCGATTTCGAGGATTTTCTGCGACAGAAAAAAATGCGCCAGTGGGCCAAAAACGATCCCGAAGCCTTAGAAGTCCGGGGAAAGTTCAAGTCTGACAAGTCAGACGTGTCAGACGGGTCAGACAACTATCATTTCTCGGAGCTGTCAGCAGAGCGACTGGCAAACACACTCATTTGCCTGATAAACCAGGCAAGCTATCTGTTATGGCAACAGATGAAATTTCTGGAAAAAGAGTTTTTGAATACCGGTGGTTTTACAGAGCGCATGTATAAAACTCGGAAAAACCTGAGGAAATATTAATGGCCGCCTTCACTGAATCCGAAATCGAAAGCTTCTCCCTTGACGAACTCAAGCAGCTCGGCTTTTCCTACATTCCTGGGCCGTCCATTGCACCCGATGCTGAAACAACACAAGCTACCCTGATAGCCGAATCGGTGTCTCCATTCGGCGGACCGGAAAAGCGGACAAGCTATGGCGATGTCGTTTTAAGGCATACGCTGGAGCAGGCCATCAACCGCCTGAATCCTGCGTTGCCGGAAACGGCGCGACAGGAGGCCCTTAAAGCGGCATTATCCGTATATTCTCCCCAGCTTATCGACGCGAACGAAGCCTTTCATAAGATGCTTGCCGAAGGCGTTCCGGTTACAGTGATAAAAGACGGCCAGGAACGCGGCGAGCGGGTCTGGCTGGTTGATTTCCAGAACCCGGAGAATAATCTTTTCTTTGCCATAAATCAGTTTACCGTTATCGAACGCAATCAGAACAAACGGCCTGATATAATCCTCTGTGTAAACGGCCTGCCGCTGGTGGTTATGGAACTTAAGAATCCGGCGGATGAATATGCCACCGTCCGCAAGGCCTTTGATCAGATTCAGACCTATAAGACGGTCATTCCTTCCCTCTTTTTCTATAATGTTTTTTGTGTGATTTCCGACGGGCTGGAAGCAAAGGCGGGGACTATCTCATCCGCTTTCAGCAGGTTCCAGACATGGAAAACGATTGACGGAAATAAAGAATCTTCCTCCCATGTGAGCCAGCTTGAAGTGCTGATCAGAGGCATGCTGAACCCGGCAACGCTGCTTGATTTGATCCGGAACTTCATTGTGTTTGAAAAAGATAAAAAGACAGATACCAAAACCGGGCTTACGCAGATTGAGACCGTGAAAAAAATTGCGGCCTACCATCAGTACCATGCGGTGAATAAAGCGGTGGAAAGCACGCGTTTAGCTGTAGCCGAAAAAGGGAACCGCAAGGCAGGCGTAATATGGCACACACAGGGCTCAGGCAAAAGCCTTTCCATGGTTTTTTACGCGGGCAAACTGATCCATAACCTGGATAACCCGACCATTGTTGTCATTACCGACCGAAACGATCTTGACCAGCAGCTTTTTGATACCTTTGCCGCATCAACAAGCCTGCTCGGCCAGTCTCCGGTGCAGGCGGAAACCCGCGAGCATTTGAAATCTCTGCTCAGAGTGGCATCCGGCGGGATCGTGTTTACGACCATTCAGAAATTTTTCCCGGACACTTCGACAGGCTCAATGTCCGACCGTGTCGCATACGACCGGTTGTCGGAGCGCCGCAATATCATAGTTATTGCGGATGAAGCGCATCGTACGCAATACGGATTTCAGGCAAAGCTGATTGACACGAAAGATGACGCCGGCAAGCTCAACGGAAAGCGCATTGCCTATGGCTTTGCCAAATATCTGCGGGATGCCGTTCCCAACGCGACCTTTATCGGCTTTACCGGCACGCCGGTGGAAAACACCGACATAAACACGCCGGCTGTATTCGGCGATTACATCGATATATACGACATCGCCCAGGCTGTGGAAGACGGAGCAACGGTAAAAATATACTATGAAAGCCGCCTTGCTAAAGTCAACCTGACTGAAGATGGCCGGAGGTTGATAGAAGAATTTGACAGGGAGATGACTGATGACGGAGCTTCCGAAACCCTGAAGGCTAAAGTCAAATGGACAAAACTTGAAGCCATAGTCGGCCATCCTGAGCGTTTGAAGAATCTGGCGCGGGATATCATTGCGCATTATGAAAAACGCGCGGAAATATTTGACGGCAAGGCCATGATTGTAACCATGAGCCGCCGCATAGCAGTGGCTCTTTACGATGAAATCATTGCGTTAAGACCCGCCTGGCACAGTGAAGACCTGAAGGCCGGAACTTTGAAAGTCGTCATGACGTCTTCCTCTTCCGACAAAATGGAGTTTGATCCGGAAGATCCGGACAGCCTGGTGATTCCCGCACATCACAGGACGAATAAAAATGATCGTCGCCTGCTTTCCGACCGCATGAAAGAACCGCAGGATGAGTTGAAGCTGGTTATTGTGCGGGATATGTGGCTGACCGGCTTTGATGTCCCCTGTCTTCACACCCTTTACATCGACAAGCTGATGAAAAGGCACACCCTCATGCAGGCAATTGCACGGGTGAACCGCGTTTTTATGGACAAACCCGGCGGGTTGGTCGTTGACTACATCGGTATCGGCACCGCACTCAAAGAGGCTCTTGCCTTCTACTCCAGTTCGGGCGGAAAAGGTGATCCGGCGGAGACACAGGCAAAAGCGCTTGAATTACTGCTTGAAAAAATTGAAGTTGTGCGTCAGATGTTTCATGGATTTGATTATATGCGTTTTTTCAGAGTCGGCACTTCCGAGCGCCTTTCTATTATCCTTTACGCCGAGGAGTTCATACTTTCAAAGGAGCAGGGCAAAGACCGATTTATCAAAGAGTCAACTGCGCTTTCAAAGCTTTTTGCGCTGGCCGTCCCGCATGAAGAAGCGCTTGCCTTGACCGATGAAATCGCCTTCTTCCAGTCCATACGAGCGCGGCTGCTGAAGTTTGAACGTGATGGAGATAACGGCGATAGAAAGAACTATGAATCCGCTATCCGGCAGATTGTAAATCAGGCGGTTGAATCAACCGAAGTTGTGGATATTTTTGATGCGGCAGGTATCAGAAAGCCGGACATTTCATTGCTCTCTGAAGAATTCCTGCAAGATGTCAAAAAGATGGCGCACAAAAACCTTGGCATTGAACTCTTGAAGAAGATTCTTAATGATGAAATCAAGGTTCGACTGAAATTTAATATTACGGAAGGGAAGAACCTTCTGGATATGCTTGAGGCATCGATAAAAAAGTACCAGAACAACCTTTTGACAACTGCTGAAATTATCGATGAATTGTTGGCAATCGCCAGGCAAATCCGGGCTGTAGACGGTTTGGCGGAGAAGCTGAAATTAATGAAGGACGAATTTGCATTCTATACCGCGTTGGAAATCAACGACAGCGCGGTAAAAATTCTGGGTGATGAAACACTGAAAAACATTGCTCGTGAAATTGCGGACAAGGTTCGTAAAAACGCGACAATAGACTGGACTATGAAAGAAAGTGCCCGGGCAAAACTCATGGTCATCGTAAGGCGTACTTTGAATAAATACGGATATCCGCCGGACAAACAGCAGAAAGCAGTTGATACAGTGCTTAAACAGGCTGAAGTGTTGGCGGATTACTGGGTGGAACAATAAAGTCCCGCCAGATATAAAAGGATAATTATAAATGAGTATTATTAAAAATATTTTTCTGACAGGCGACCATGTCTGTCCATGGTGGCTTGCCTACACTTTCGATAATCCTCTCAGGCGGTTAATACATAATCCGGAGAAGATGCTGAATAAATTCATTAAGGAAGGGGACACGGTTGTCGATATAGGGTGCGGGATGGGCTTTTTTTCAATCGGAATGGCAAAGATGGTCGGAGAAAAGGGGCGAGTTATTGCGGTTGATCTGCAGGAAAAGATGCTTGAAAGGGTCAGCCACCGGGCACAGCAAAAAGGCCTCTTATCCAGGATCACTCTTCATAAATGCAGTTCCGATAAATTAGGGGTAAATGAACAGGCGGATTTTGCGCTGGGTTTCTGGATGGTGCATGAAGTTCGGAATAAGGATGCTTTTTTTAATGAGATTGTTACCTTTTTAAAACCGGGAGCCAGGTTTCTTCTTGTTGAACCTAAAATTCATGTAACGGAGATTTATTTCAGAAAAATTACGGATATTGCGATAAAAGCCGGGCTGAAGGAGTGTTCTGAAGAAAAAATCGGTTTAAGCAGGGCGATGCTTTTTTTAAAGGCGGCGTAAGGCGTTCCGCCATATCCGCCACAAAGATTGGCGGACGTGCCGCTGGCGGACCTTCGGGAGGCGAGAGGCAAAGGAGGGAAACGCCGAACATCGAACTTCGAATAAAAAACAAAGTCTCTGTGACTCTGTGGTAAATATAAAAAAGCTTATTTACTGCCTATTATGAGGTCGATATCCTTTTTAAATTTTGATTTGTAATAATTTACTGTGGATTCCCTTGACATAATCATGTCGATTTGCCTTGTGTGTATTGTAAGATACCCGAGAACTTTCAGACGCTTTTCCATGAAGTCCCTGTCTCTGGTGTCAATCCTTGAAAAAAGGCTGTCTTTTTTAATGGTTACCTTAAAACCGGATTCTTCAAGTATTTCCGCCAGAAAGAGAACCCTTTTTAATCTTCTGTCGTGATCTGCAGCTCCTCCCTTGAACTGAAAACTTATGTAATTTTCTCCTAACCTGTCGCATACAATGCTTTCTATGATTGAAAAATGGAAACCAAGTCTCGAACTTAAGCTGCAAAAGTATTTTGAGATCATAAAATAATTCCGTTGGGCGTAAACACTGCGCGCGCCTGTTGCCAAAGCAGGATTTCGGGTGGCCTCGAACATGACATTCATAAGGCCCTTACCATCAACCGGAGGCGGCCCCTCCCATGGAAATGCTATGATTCCTTCCCATATTGCGATCATCGGGACGGACACGATATTATCGAAATTGACATATTTGCCGTCAACCTCTTCTCTAAATCCATCATCAAGGTTCAACACCCACCACTGCATCGGAACATCGTAAACAAGCTGCTTTCCGGACCGCTCGGCAAAGTTGTGTTCTTTCCCGAAGTTAAACATTTCCTGTACCGATTTTTCATGGATAAAGCGTGTAATGTCGTGAAGTGTCTTACATCCCGAGGGCTTGAAATCGCGGGAATCCGGATCGAGGAGATTTAATGTAACTATATGTCTGCTTATGTCTTTCAAGATATCGTAAACAGGGCTGTCTTTCATGAGATTTCTTGTTTTTTCCGGATCAACCGCAAGAGATTCGATTTTTCCCGTATGGATTGAAAGCCCGTTTGCGTCCACTGTAATAAGGTCGTCATCCTTCAGCTTGTCATAGACCATTGGAACACCAAAAAGGGCGGGTACTCCAAATTCCCTGGCTACATTGGCAAGATGTCCTGCAAACCCCCCTTGCTCTGTTATTACAGCGGAAGCCCTGCCCAAAAGGGGCGCCCACGCGGGGAGAGCCTGCCTTGCCACAAGAACAGAACCTTCGGGAAATCTCAGAATGTCCACCGCCTTGTCAACATGAAATACTTTGCCGGAGGCCACTCCGGGGCTTGCCGTAACACCGCCTTTTACTATAACGGTTTCGTCTTTTTTCTTAAGATCAGGAAGTATAATTTTTTTGCTGGTTTCAACTATTTGCAGCGGCCGGCATTGAAGCATATAATAAAATCCGTCATCGGTAATTGCCCATTCGATGTCCTGAGGGAGGCCGTAATACTTTTCAATTTTAACTGCCAGTTCAGCAAGGGCGCAAGCCTGTTCGGGATTCAAAGACGGCTGAGCCTGTAAATCTCCTGTTATCTCCATGCGGCAAATGCCTTCCTGGGGAAAACACACGAATTTTTTGTTTTTTATTTTTATGTCTTTGTGCACGAGCGACATGGGTGTATCCCTTGACACGACGAAAAGATCGCAGTCTACACTCCCGTCCACAACGGACTTCGGGAGACCCCAGGCTGAATTAATGAATATAAAGTCATCGCTGATATCAACAGGGCTTCTTGAGTACATGACTCCGCCGGCAACAGCATCCACCATCTCCATGCATCCTACCGACATATGCACATCTTCATCCCTGAACCCTCTTTCAAATCTGTATGTTATTGCGGGAAGCGAATATTTTCCTGCAACCACATTTTTATAAACTTCAAGGATGTTATCCGAGCTTACGTTCAGTTCGGAATGGTACAGCCCTGCAAAAGAACTTCCGGCGGTGTCTTCTCCTATGGCACTGCTTCTTAAAGCAAGCCGGATTTTTTTGCCGGCAGCCCGTTCAAGTTTTGCATATGATTCCGTTATTGCAGTTTCAATCTCTTCCGGCACACTTGATTTGATAATTGTTTGCCGGATTTTTGCGCTTAATGGGTAAAGATGCTCAATATCTTCGGTATCGGTGGTTTGGAAAAGACGGTCTATTTCGGCTTGAAGATCATTGTATGAAAAAAATTTTCTGTATGCCGCCGATGTGATAACAAATCCGGCCGGAACAGTTAAATTGAGTCTGTTTTTCATCTCCCCGATGTTTGCCATCTTGCTTCCAATGATATCGGCCATGTCTTTATTTACAGAATCAAGCGGTATTACGAGAGGTTCATCTGTTTCCGGTTTTTTAAACAAAAGGACTTTATCTATCTGTTGATTAATATCGTTGAACCGCAAAGAAAGCTCTCTGTATTTTCCGGGGGCAAGCACTTCAAGATTTTTTATCATTTTATAGACATTGACGGATACTGCAGTGCAGTTGGCCTTTACATGTGACATGCCGAAAAGACGGCTGCCGTCGAGAAGCTTCTCTATATCCGCCATAATGTCCAGGGCCTTGTTGTTGGAACTCAGGAGTAGTTGGAAGCTGTGATAGCGAGCCCTGAAATCATTGCGGAGATGTTCCGGATCGGAAGATGATTCCGGGGACTTTCTTTTCAGGACTTTATTTATAATTTCAGAAAATTTTATCATATTGATACAAAAAAATAGGGCTACAGGCAGATCTCTTAGAACTGCCTATAGCCCTTTTTGCCTGAAAGAATCAAGAAATCATTAATGCGATAATTTTAGTCCCCAGCCTTCAAACATGAACAGGATGGCAAAGCCGTACCACATTGTATAAACCACGTAAAATACGAGAGAAAAAACAACTATGCCAAGCTTTTCGGTAATCTTTTGCGGAATGATTTTATAATAATTATAAGAGCATTCAACTCCCTTTTTCGAAACTGAGCCGAGAAGCTTCATTTCCTTGAATTTACCCTGTTTGCCGAACTCTTTATCCATAACCTTGATTGCCGACCACCAGTTGAACAGGACTTCTCTTTCAGGATAACCATATTTGTCAGAAACAATGCCGCCTTTATTGTTGAACATGTTATCCGAATCCTCAAGGCAGTTTTCCAAAATTTTATTAAAATCACCGCTTATCTTTATTCCGGATCCGGACACATCTGCAGAAGCCCCGCTCTTTACAAAAAGAAGAGCTGTTTTTTCAGCCTGCTGCGGGTCTTTCATGGTGATGGTTATTGAAACCGGTTCCGCTTTAAAATCAGCGACATCTTTTTTCAGTTTCGGAATATAATATGCCGAACCTTTTGAAATGGTATTATATAACGAGTCCAGATAATTTAATGCGTTTTTCCCTTCGAAAACAGGGGAAAACATTATGGCCAGAACAGCAAAAAACCCGACCAGCAAAGCAAAGCCGCCGTAAAATTCTTTTTTATCTGCTATCATGATATTACCTCCTCTCCCTTAAGCTTTTTTATATTCATAAGGAAGGTGCTGGTTACCCAGATTGCAAAGATGCTGATCACTATGAAGAAAGACCAGATTCCGATCAGGTCGAGCCACCTGCCGGTCTCCTTGGAGAGTGGAATGAGATCGATGCTTGCAAGTTTGGATGGAAGGGCAAAGAACCTGTTGGTAAAACCGGCAAGAACTGCCATTGCGTAAAAGCCCCTTATTGTTACTCCTTTTACAACCTTGGTTGCCATTGCTCCCACCTGTATTCCCATCAGTGAACCGAGGAGCATTCCCATTGCAAGGGTGTAAAAAATAAAACCATAAATTGCATACTGGGAGATTGCGGCATAACCGGCAGTAAAAACAATCTGGAAAATATCAGTGCCGACGGTCGTAAGGGAAGAAACACCAAGAACGTATACGAATATCGGAAAGGTCAGGAACCCGCCTCCAACGCCCATAATGGAGGCGCAAAAGCCGACAAGTCCTCCGCTCAAAACAAGAAAAATAGCCGATATTTTACGACCTCCGGGTACAAGACCCTGGTCAAAGGTGATCATGGGCGGGATATTAATTGACTGAAGTTTTTTGGGAAGGTTCCCAAGATCTGCACCTTCCGATTTTCCTCCGTGGGCGCCTCCTCCGGCATCAGGAGCTTTCCTTGCATTGAGAAAATCATAAAGAGAATACGCACCGAGCATGCCGAGCATCAAAACATATATTACAGTGATGAATGTATCGCTTAATAGAGGATTTATATCGTAGATAACACGGTTTATTATTCCTCCGGTTGTCGCTCCGATCATGGCGCCGATTAAAAATATCAGGGCCAGCGCCACCGAAATATTCCCGAGTTTTCTGTGAATAACGGAACCCATGATTGCCTTGGCAAAAATATGAAAAAGATCGGTTCCGACGGCCAGAATGCCTTTTATTCCGGCGCTCATGAGCGCAGGGGCGATAATGAAACCTCCGCCTGCTCCGATGCACCCCGTAATAAGTCCCGCGCCTATACCGATAAGAATGGAAGCAATGAAAATACCCGGCGTAAAAAAAGCGGGACTGTAAGCTGTTTTACCTCCCAGAAATTCAGGAAGAGCCACTCCGAGCTGATCCGCAAAGGCGAATCCTCCCAGAAATATCGGGATAATAAACAGGCCCAGAACTGCCAGCCTTTTCTTGCTGCCCAGAATGGTGTTTGAGACATCAATTTCCCACTGTGCATGGGCTCTTGCGCCCATCATCATAAATGCACCCCATTGCTTGAAAAAATTCATTCTTTACCTCCCATTTTAAATTTATTTTCCGGTCTATCCATATTGATGGTTTCGTAAAAAGTCGAAATATGCTCACTTAATGAGCTTTTTGGGGATTTTTAAGTCACTTCGCTAAATCACAAGAACTCGGGCTAACGCCCTCAAACAGCTTGTGATTTTTAACGCTCAGTTCCTTAAAAATCTATTCCCCAA
>JAUYEO010000239.1 GCA_030689795.1 Desulfobacterales bacterium
GCGGCATGAAGCAGCGCGTGGCCATCGCTCGCACCCTGATCGCCGACCCGCAGGTGGTGCTGATGGATGAACCGTTCGGGTCACTCGACAGTCAGACCCGAAACGTCATGCAGGAATTTCTTCTGAAAATCTGGGAAGAAAGAAAAGATACGATACTGTTTGTCACCCATAACGTGGACGAGGCGGTGTACATCGGCGACCGGATTGCCGTTTTATCCCCGCGCCCGGCCCGCATATTGAAAATCTTCGATGTCGGTCTGGATCGGCCCAGAAACAGGACCGGAAAAGAAGAGAACCGAATCAAAAGCGATATTCTTCAATTGCTCGATGCCTCGGCAGCCGTCCGTCCGCCATCCTGAAGCCGCGAGCACTTTGCATAATATGCCCTTTGAAGCCGGTATTTTGAATGGTGCGGTGGCCGCCGACTCAGCCATCAAATAACTGGAATCTAATGTTCGGAAGAAAAAAGAAATGGAACTCTCAAGACCATGACATCATTATTTGAAAAAACGGAAATCAACGGGCTGGTCCTTAAAAATCGATTTATTCGCTCAGCCACTTGGGAGGGGCTGGCTGCCGACGACGGCGGCCCCACGTCGAAAATTGTTGAATTATATACCCGGCTGGCCGAAGGCGAAGCGGGCTTAATGATAACCGGCCATGCCTATGTTCATCCCCAGGGAAAACACGCCCCCCGGCAGCTCGGAATGGATCAGGAGGGTCTCATCCCAGGCTATCAGACCCTGACCCAGGCCGTTCATGAAAAAGGCGGAAAAATTCTTTCCCAGCTTTCCTATGGAGGGGCCTATCTTTCCAAGAGTCGTGTAGAACGCATGACCCCTGGGGATCTGCAGGAAGTGGCTCAAGCCTTCGGAAATGCGGCTCTCAGGGCTAAAACAGCCGGATTCGACGGGGTTCAGATCTTAGCCGCCCACGGCTTCTTTCTTAGCCAGCTCCTTTGTCCCCGCTATAGCTCCCGCACCGATGCCTATGGCGGCCCGATAGAAAACCGGGCCAGACTGCTCCTGGAGGTGCTTTCCTCGATACGAAAACAGGTGGGCCGTAACTACCCGGTCATAGTCAAGCTCAACGGCCAGGACTTGGTGGAAAACGGGCTCACCCTGGAGAATTCATTGAAGGTCGGGGCCATGCTGGAGGAGCAAGGTATCGATGCCATTGAGGTAAGTGGCGGTTTATTAAATGTCGCCGGCCTGATGGACAAGAAAACCGACTCGGAAGAAGACACAGTCGCCTTCAGGAAGGAGGCGGAGGCCTTCAAAAAAACCCTTCGCGTCCCTATAATTCTGGTGGGTGGAATCAGGTCCTTACAATTGGCGCAAAAGTTGATTGAAGAGGGGGTGGCCGACTACATTTCCATGTGCCGTCCCTTTATTTGCGAGCCCGACCTGATCAAACGTTGGAAAGCTGGTGACTCAAGAAAGGCGGACTGCATTTCCTGCAACCAGTGTGTAGAGCAGATCAAACAGGGTCTGGGTCTCCAATGCGTCCCCCTGGAACCGGAACCGGCTGCCACATTTTTCCCCGAGCACCTTGAAAGGATTCCGGCCGGGCCACCTCACCTTCCGGGAACAATTTATCAGATCGCCACCGGGCTGGAGCAATGGGAATCGGGATTTTATCCTGTCCTGAAAATACAAGTTGTTCGGGACGAAAAGATAATCGCCTCCGGTCCTTCCATTCCATTGAGCTCCGATGACCCCGACAACCTCCTCCAGGCCATTACAACGCTTTTAGAAAAGCACCGGCAGCGATAATTGGGAAAAATTTCGGCAGCGGTTCAGGCTCCGAACTGGAGCCGGTCTGCGTGGCTCAGGTAAAACCCGACGACGAAGGTGCGGCCTGTATGTATAGCTTCCTGTACCACACAAATCGGCAACCACGACGAAAGTGCTATATTTCATCCAGAAATAAATGATGTTGATTCCTCAGCGATCATGATATTATACGGTCACGCTGGTTCATTTTACAATGGAGGTATTTATCGGCAATTCATTCCGATGTCATGACCATTTGGTTGAGGCGAAGGTGCTGCTGAAATGAACGAGACTAACAAGCCGCTCCCATTATTTTCACTGGAATTCCACGCCTCTTTTTTCCCAGCTTTGCTCTGGCGTCTTTTACATCCGAAGAAAAGAAAATATGAATCCACCTTTGCCGGTCATATCCGTCTGGAACTGCCGGTGATGGCGATCGTCTCCATTATCCTGGGTGTTTATGGGTTTTTCAGCAGCCATCGGCACCGGATCGATTATTGGATGGGTATGTGGAACCGTAGGATTGGGAGGATTCTGCTGTCTGCTGACCGTAAGCATTCGCTCCGCCCTGGGGATGCGCCCTTCCTTTGATTATTTTCGCACCATCGTCTTTTTGTTTTTAGTTTTTCTCGGCCTCACTATTGGTTTGGAGATGGGGAATGTCTATCGTTTACCATACGGACTCAAACTGATTGTAGGTCTTTTGGGGTTGATTCTCGGTTACGTTGCGGGCATATTCGGTGGACTCTGGGTCCAGTACCTGGGCTGGATGGCATCGTTATTGGATATCTTCGCGATCACGGCAATTGCAGTGATGGTCATTTTTGATATTCTTCTATTGACAATGGCAAGGTAGCAAAGGAGGGTATTATGATACCTCGTAGGTTCACCCCTGTTTTTATTGTGGCAATTTTAACAGGATACACCATTATGTTCAGTACCATTCCCAGAGAGAGCTTTGCATTCCAAGCGACCCTCATCAGCCAGGAGGGAACTGAGAGACGGGATGATACTTATGATGCCTATATAAAGCAAATATTGTCAGAAGGCTCAAAACTTTCCAGTCAAAAAAAACAACTGGATGAGGAAACGAAAAAAGTTGATTTACTAGAGAAACAAGTAAAAAAAGAAGATACCGATATTAAAGCTCAATCGATTTACGAAAAGAAAAATGTGGAGCTGTTTAAAAATTTTAATGAAAACGTAAATAAAGAAATCCGCGAATATAATAATTATTGTCAAGGCAAATATGCCGGAGACGAATATAAAAAAAGGAAGGTCTGGTGTAATGAAAAAGAGACTCGGATTCAAGACGATCAGAAAAAACTCAACCAGATCGGTACCGCCATCACTCAACGACTGACCGAACTTGAGGACAGGAAAAAGAAGTTTTTGTGTTTGTCGAAAGCAAAAAGATATTAACCAATCCGGGCAGCTGGAAAAGAAAGTAATGAAATAATGACTCAGACATTGCCGGAATCATCGGGAAACAGGATTCTTTTTTTAGACAACATGCGCTATTTAATGGTCGTGTTTGTTGTCCTGCTTCATGCAGCAATGAGCTATGGAACTTTTGGCCGGCATTGGGTTGTTGGTGATGCTGTGGCAAACATTAAATTATTCGACATGACGCTGCTGATAATAGATGTCTTTGCAATGCCTGTCCTTTTTTTCATTGCCGGTTATTTTGCCCTGCCTAATATTCAGAAAAAAGGCCCCGGCGTTTTTCTCAAAGATAAATTCATGCGCTTGGGAATTCCCTGGCTGATTAGTATTATCTTCATTGTCCCCATCATTACTTATATTTATCATTACAAACATTTAGGTAAAAAACAATTGTTAACCTATGGACAATACTGGATAAGTTGGATTAAAACCGCAAGTGATTTCCCTACTGGTTTCTGGTCTCCTATGTATCCTAATATAGTTAATTTTAATCAAACTGCTTATTGGTTCATTTCCCTGCTCCTCTTTTTCTTTATTATATTCACAATAATTTATATCTTGAAGAAGCGCATTTGCCCTTCTTCATCTATTCAAGAAAAGACGCACTCCGGAAAAACAATGCTACTGATTATGTTGTCTGTCTGGTTATTGAACATAATTATGAGCGCGCTCGTTAGCATGATTCCTTCTCCTTTTCCCGACCCATTTATAATTATTGCCGGCGTTCTCCAATTTCAGGCTTGGCGATTAGCTACGTATATCATCTATTTTGCATTAGGAGTTTATGCCTTCTCCAGAAATTGGTTTGTTAAAGATAATAATTTCCCCGGCCATCCCTTTCTTTGGATAGCAATATGCATTATTTTATGTTTTGGTTTGGGTCTTATTGTTATCTTAAGTAATTTTCTAAGTAATATGGAATCAATTCAGACCGATTCTGGGCTCATCATAACTTTTATGTTACTTCGTTCTTTGCTGCGAGAGACTTTTCTCATTGTATTTGCGAGTATTGCTTTTCGTTATTGGAATCGTCCCCATAAGATTAATGAAACCTTAGCGGCAAATTCTTATAATATTTA
>JAUYEO010000242.1 GCA_030689795.1 Desulfobacterales bacterium
GGAGCCGTAACAAAATGGTCAGAAATGTAATGGTTATTTTGTAACGGCTCCTAACGAAAGGATCAAAAAAAGTACAGGTTATTTCGTAACGGCTCCTAAAGCCGTCGTTCAAAAAAGAATTGGAACATCACGGCTCCTAACCCCTTGGATGATATTTGCTGTGAATCTTTTTTAAATGATCCCTTACAACATGTGTGTAAATCTGGGTTGTTGAAATATCGACATGCCCAAGCATCAACTGGACTGATCTTAAATCGGCTCCACCTTCCAGGAGATGGGTTGCAAAAGAGTGCCTCAGACTGTGTGGTGTAATTTTTTTTGTTATCTCAGCCTTTACTGCATATCGTTTAAGCAGTTTCCAGAATCCCTGCCGGGTCAAAGCTTTTCCGCTTCTTCCGACAAATAAGAACCGGCTCATATTCTTTTTTAAAAGAAGTGGTCTTGCAGTATTAATGTATTCGTTTATTCTCTCTTTTGCATAAATGCCTATGGGGACGACTCTTTCTTTTGATCCCTTGCCGAAGACCCTCACAAAGCAGGCATCCATGTTCACATCGAAAAGCTTTAGATTAACAAGTTCGGAAACTCTGAGACCCGCCGCGTAGAGAAGCTCCATCATGGCGGAATCCCTTAATCCGGCAGGTTTGGATATATCAACGGCTGACAGAAGACGTTTAATCTCCTCGAAACTTAAGACATTCGGGAGGTAAAGCCCGCTTTTGGGAAGGTCGATAACTCTTGCGGGATCAACTGCTATGAATTTTTCCCGGGCCAGGAATTTATAAAAGCCTCTCAAGGTTACAAGGTGCCTTGCCCGTGATCTTGCTTTCATCCCATCATCTCTTAATGCGATTATATGCATGAGGATGGTTGATGTATCGGCTCCCGAAATATCCTTAATTCCCTTTTTATCCAGAAATTCGACAAATCTTGCTATATCGCTTCCGTATGATTCGAGGGTTGTTTTTGAAAGCCCCTTTTCGACAAGAAGGTAATTGAGGTATTGATCGACAAGAAAATCTATGGAAGGCATTTTGTTAAACCTCAAGAACCGGTATTGAAGAATTGAGCTTGTTGAGCAACTCGGCTTCACCATCTCTTACAACAACCATATTTTCAAGCCTTACACCTCCCCATCCCGGAATATATATTCCAGGTTCGACGGTAAAAACCATCCGGGGCTCCAAAATGGAGTCACGAAGAGGGCTGAGCCTCGGATGCTCGTGTACTGATAGCCCTGTTCCATGTCCGAGGCCGTGGCCGAAGCTTTTTCCGAACCCCATGCTTTCAATATGCTTCCTTGCAGTTTCATCGACGGATTTGGAATTTATTCCCGGCCTGATTGCTTTTATTGCCTTCTGCTGTGCATCGAGTACTGTTTTATATACCTTAATGAACAGTTCATCAGGCTTTCCTATGATGATGGTCCTTGAAATGTCGGAGCAGTATCCGTTCAGTCTGGCGCCCCAGTCAAAAAGAATCGGTTCTCCTTCCTTAAATGCACGATCGGAAGGGATTGCGTGAGGAAGGGCGCTGTTTGGTCCTGATGCCACGATGACAGGAAAAGAGAGACTCTCCGCGCCC
>JAUYEO010000251.1 GCA_030689795.1 Desulfobacterales bacterium
CCTTGGTATTCATTATATCACGGTTACTGAAGACTCGGATGATTTTTTTGACTGGAATTGGTTGAATTCACTCCCTTCCATTCAGGAAACCACTTATCTGAGGCATGTTAAATTGGATAGACCTCTTACATTAAAAATTGATGGAAAAAAATCTCAATGTGTTATTATCTACAATTGATAGAAAATCTGTTTCAGACGAAAATATCAGATTCGCCTGGTACGAACATGAACTTTACAGGAGGTTGAAATGACAGACATTTTGAAACTTATAAAAGATAGAGATCCTGGTGAAAAAGAGTTTCATCAGGCTGTTAAGGAGGTTATTGAGTCCGTGAAACCTGTTTTAGACCGGAATCCTCAATACCGTAAAGATGCTATCCTGGAAAGAATTACAGAACCTGAACGTACTATTCTGTTTCGTGTGCCCTGGATGGATGATCAGGGGCAGGTACAGGTCAACCGCGGATATCGGATTCAAATGAACAGCGCCATCGGTCCGTACAAAGGCGGTTTACGCTTTCATCCTTCGGTAACCCTGAGCATTCTAAAATTTCTGGCGTTTGAACAAACTTTCAAAAATGCACTGACAACGCTGTCCATGGGAGGGGGCAAGGGAGGATCGGATTTTGACCCCAAAGGCAAATCTGACCCCGAGGTCATGCGGTTCTGCCAGAGCTTCATGTCGGAACTTTTCCGCTTCATCGGACCCAACACGGATGTCCCTGCCGGCGATATCGGAGTCGGCGCCCGTGAGATTGGTTATCTTTTCGGCATGTACAAGAAACTGCGCAACGAATTTACCGGCGTATTGACCGGTAAGAGTCTGGGGTGGGGCGGCAGTCTTATAAGACCGGAAGCAACCGGATATGGTTGTGTTTACTTCGCAGCAGAAATGCTGGCTACCCGCAACAATAGTCTCAAGGGTAAAATCTGCCTGGTATCCGGTTCCGGCAATGTGGCGCAATACACTGTAGGGAAAATCATAGAGTTGGGCGGCAAGGTGCTGACCCTTTCAGACTCTTCGGGTTATATTTATGATGAAGAAGGGATTGACAGCGCGAAGCTCAATTTCGTCATGCGACTGAAGAATACCCGGCGCGGTCGAATTAAAGAATACATCGAGAAATATTCTGAAGCGGTTTATACCGAAATCGACACTTCTAAAGATTATAATCCACTCTGGGACCATAAAGCAGACTGTGCCTTTCCGAGTGCCACACAGAATGAAATCAATGCCAAAGATGCTGCCAACCTGATGAAAAAGGGTGTGTCTCTAGTTGCGGAAGGGGCCAATATGCCGTCTACGCCTGAAGCCGTCAATATATTTTTAGATAAGAAGATTCTTTATGCGCCGGGAAAGGCTTCCAATGCCGGTGGCGTAGCGGTGTCGGGATTGGAAATGGCCCAAAACAGCATGCGGCTGAACTGGCCCAGCGAAGAAGTCGACCAACGGCTCAAGATAATCATGAAAAGCATTCATAAGACCTGCCTGGATGCAGCCGCTGAGTATGGTGTACCCGGCAATTATCTGGCCGGGGCAAATATCGCCGGTTTTGTCAAGGTGGTCAATGCCATGATAGACCAAGGGTTGGTGTGATCCGTCAAACAATATTCCGCTGAAACGGAATTGTTGTATTGTATCCCCCGCCGAAGGTCCGCCGCAGCGGACTTGCAGCGGGGAGATTCAATACTCCGACATAACACCCGATCAGATGTCATGCAAAGGTTTCATACCGTCGAACAGCCGCACCATCATTTTCTCATACCAGCAGTTGAAGAAGATATCTTCGATAAAGCCGTTGTGCCCGCCGCGCCTGTGGATCATTAGATTTACAGGTTCCCTGAAATCGAGGGCGTAAAAATCGCAAACAGGTATGACCGGATCATCTTTTGAAGCGATTATGGTCGTCGGAACGGCGATTCCGCTTATTGTATCGCCCGTTATGATGTAACCCCTGAAATATTCGGCTGCGTCTTTGTAGCTGCTGTAGCTTTCTATGAGCCTGTCGGTAATGCTTCGGCAACTGTTCAGAGAAATAATCTCTCCGAAGTCGTACTTCTCGGGGAACAGCTTCTGTTTCAGGGCGAGGGAACGCCGCCATTTTGACAGAAAATATTTTCTTATCATTATGTTTCCGTCTATGGCGCCGGTCGCCTTGTCAGGGTCTATCACCGGGCTGATGCTTACTATGTGGCGCAGATTTTTTATGGGTTCCTTTGCACAGATACGGCCGATCCTCAGGGCATAATTTCCGCCGAGGGAGAAACCGGCAAGAAAAAAATTCAGGCCGCCTTCAATGGCGGACGCTTGTTGAACTGCCTGAAATACCTCGTCTATCAGTGTAGCATAGAAAAGTCCCTCATTTAAATGGTGACTGTTGCCGTGATCCCTGAAGTTCAGCCTGAAAACAGAATAGCCGTTTTCAAAAAGATGTCTCCCTGCGCTGAGAATATAAGCGGAGCCGACACTTCCTTCCCATCCGTGAAGAAGCATCACCATGCCCTTTGATTTATTCTCTCCGGCAGGCGAATAGTTCGCAAGCAGCCGTGCCCCCGCTTTTGTCGTGATAATCGTCTCTTTTGCTGCGTCAAGCATGGGGTTTTTACCCATAACCCTGAATCTGCTGCTTGCAAGATATGTCTGGATATGTGCATTTTTCAGGAAAAAAGCCGGATTGAACTTTTCCTCAATCACTGAGACCGCCTATGCCCATCTTCTTCAGATCAAGGATTAATTCATTTTCGTTAAATACTTTTCCTTCGCGCCAGATGCCGTTATATTCGAGTGTCGGAACAACCCAGTCAAAACCTCCGTTTACCTCTATTACTTTACGGACGACTTCATCAGGTTGAATCTCAATATCGATATAATTATACCGGATGTTGTTTTTTTTGAAAAATTCTTCCGTTTTCGTGCAATGAGGGCACCATCTGGCGGCATATAAATTCAGCATATTATCCCCATGTAGTTGTTTGCTGTGAGTTATTGAAGCTCTCGGTTCTTATGCATTGATTTTTACAGCTCGCTGTTATATGCAGTCTTATAAAGTATTTTTATGAATTCATCAATATCGGTTGAGAGCGGAAGGGAATTTACAATGTTTTTTTTCAGGAAAAAAAAAGAGGAAGAAAAATATCCTTTTGGAATGACAAGAGTTTCCCTGCCGGAAGGGACTTCATATTTCGGCAGAAACATGGATATAGTCGGAACTGTTTCCGGAGCCGATAATATTATCATCATGGGGCCGGTAAACGGGGTGTTTGACTTGACCGGAGAGCTGCAAATCGGCGGCACATCAAAAATAAGCGGTGAACTCAAGGCTGAGAAAATATCCGTCCACGGTTTTGTAGAGGGGTCTCTTGTGGCTTCAGGAAGGGTTCATCTTGATGCGACTGCAAACATAAAAGGTATCATTGTAACACCGCTCTTTTCTGTGAAGGAAGGGGCTCTTTTTGACGGTGAAGTAAGAATGAGTAACGGCCCTGGATCAGATATTGAATTCACTGATGATGAAAAAATCGAAAATGCCGGAATTATAAAAAAGAAAAGCCTCTTTGAAGGAACCGGGACTGCTGATCTACTTTCAAAATCGGCTTCTCTGATAAGCAGGAATTCAAGAATAGAGGGCGATATTACAGGTAAAGAGAGCATTATTATTGAAGGTTCGGTAAAAGGCTCGATTAAAACAGACGGCAGCATAATTGTGGGTGCTTCAGGGATCATTGAGGCTGATGTGGAAGCTGAAAATATTTCAATACAGGGTAATATTACAGGAAACGTGGCTGCACGAGGGCAACTTGACATTCAGCCATCCGGCAGAATATCCGGTAACATA
>JAUYEO010000246.1 GCA_030689795.1 Desulfobacterales bacterium
ATTAAAATATGACGAACTCGTAAAAAGTCGAAATATGCTCACTTAATGAGCTTTTTGGGGATTTTTAAGTCACTTCGCTAAATCATCCGCCTAAGGCGGATGATTTTTAACGCTCAGTTCCTTAAAAATCTATTTCCCAAAAATCTCAAATCCGTTCGCATATGACTTTTTACGAGAGCATCAAAATATGACGGAGTTTATCATGATTAACAGAGAAAGGTTGATGGATACATTTCGTTTTCTTGTAGGGATTGACAGTGTTTCAAGACAGGAGGGCGATATTGCGGAAGAGTTGAAAAAGATACTTGAATCAATGGGGGCGGAAACAGTTTTTGACGGAGCTGGAAAAATGACAGGAAGCAACACCGGCAACCTTATTGCAAAGTTTAAGGGCAATATAAATGTTCCTCCCCTGCTTTTGAACGCTCACATGGATACTGTTGAACCCGGAAGGGGTGTTGTTCCTGTTCTCAGGGACGGCGTATTTACGAGTGACGGCACAACAATACTGGGCGCAGACGACAAAAGCGCAATTGCAGTTCTGATAGAAGTAATGACGATTCTCAAAGAGAAGAATATGCCCTTCGGGCCGATTGAAATGGTACTTACAATATGTGAGGAGATCGGCCTTATGGGGGCAAAACATCTTGACATGAGCCTTATTACCGCAAAATACGGTTACGCGCTTGATGCAACGGACACTGAAGGCATAATTACACACGCTCCGAGCGCAAACAAAATCGAGTTCAGGGTTCACGGGAGAGACGCTCATGCAGGGGCGGCTCCTGAAAAGGGGATAAATGCTATCTGGCTTGCAAGCAAGGCGATTGCGGGGCTTCAACTCGGACGGATTGATGGTGAAACGACGTGTAACATAGGGATTATAAACGGCGGGATAGCGACCAATATCGTTCCCAACCTTGTTTGTGTAAAGGGAGAAGTAAGAAGTCACGACGATGAAAAGCTTAAAAGGGTAACAAGTGATATCATTTCATCTTTTGAGAACGCTGTTAAAAACTACGGAAATAATTCATCGGACGGCCTCCCAAAGGTTGATATTATTATAGAAGATGATTTTTCCAGAACAGATATTCCCGAAGATCACCCTGTGGTTGCTTTGGCTCAGAGAGCAGCCTCTAATCTCGGAAGAAAAATGATCACAAAAACAACGGGGGGCGGGGCAGACGCAAATATATTTTATGAAAAGGGCATAATTACAGGAGTTATCGGAACCGGAATGCGCGATATGCATACAGTGCGCGAATCCGTGAGTGTTGACGACATGGTGAAGTCCGGAGAGCTTCTGCTTGAGATAATAAGGCTTCATACGCTGATAGGCTAAAGGCTGTAGGCGTTTAGACTGAAGAAAAATAGGCTGAAGGCTGTTAGACTGTAGGATTTATCCCTAAAAGCCTACAGTCTAACAGTCTACAGCCTAAATATCTTCGACCTTCAGCCTAAATAACCTGAGTAGTTAAGCTGAATGAAAGGAAATTGATTGATGCTTGCATATTTTGACTGTTTTTCAGGGATAAGCGGAGACATGACCCTGGGCGCTTTAATAGATCTCGGTGTGCCGGTTGACTGGCTGAAAGAGAGCATTTGCAATATTCCTTTGAAAGACTTTGACCTGTCTGTTTCGAGTGTTTCGAAAAACGGGATCGGCGCAAAGCGTGTTGAAGTAAAAACTGCCGATTCCTCAATAACAAGGGATTATTCGCAGATTATCTCGCTTATATCGAACAGCCCGCTTTCTGCAAATGTCAGAGAAAGAGGCATTGCCGTTTTTGAGGAAATTGCCGCGGCTGAGGCACAAATTCACGGATGTCCCAAAGAAAAAGTACATTTCCATGAACTGGGTGGTGTTGATTCAATCGTAGATATCGTCGGTACGGCTCTTTGCATCGAGTATCTCGGGATAACAAGAATATCTGCTTCAAGAATTCCAATGGGTTCCGGTTTTGTGAAATGCCGGCACGGGATAATTCCTCTTCCAGCTCCGGCTACCGTGTCGATATTAAAAGATGTCCCTGTTTACGGGGTCGATATAAATCATGAACTTGTAACTCCGACAGGCGCGGCAATCGTGAAGGCTCTTTCCGTATCTTTCGGGAATCTCCCGGATATGACCATTGAAAAAACGGGGTATGGCGCCGGTAAACATGATTCCGGATATATCCCGAATCTATTAAGGATTATAATGGGAAGGTCTCCGGGCGGGGAATATCAGGATGAACTTATTTTTCAGGTTGAAACCTGTATTGACGACATGAACCCTGAAATATTCGGGTATCTCATGGACCGCCTTTTTGAAGACGGGGCGCTTGATGTATGGTGGGTTCCTGTTTCCATGAAGAAAAACAGGCCCGGAACCAAGGTTCACGCAATTTGTCATCCGGACAGGAAAGATGCCCTGATAAACCGAATTTTATCCGAGACGACTACTACCGGCGTCAGGTATTACGAAGTGAAAAGGAAAACACTGTCGAGGCGCCTGGATGAAATTAAAACAATTTATGGAACGGTCTGTGTAAAACGCATAACAAATTCAGATGGTACCACAAGGATAGTACCGGAATATGAGGTTTGTAAAAAAATTGCCCTTGAAAAGAAGGTGCCCCTTAAAAATGTTTACGAAAACATTTTAAAGGGAATCGGCTTATAAAGCTCTTTTTCAGGTTTTCCGGGTGATTTTAAAACCACGAAGAACACGAAGAATTTATGTAACGATTTAGAATCCAGAAGTCAGGAGTCAGAATTCAGAATTCTTCCTGAGAACCTTTTAATTCTGGCTTCTGAATTCCGGATCCTGTCTCCTGAATAGAAACACAATTTCTTGACATAATTTGCGCCTGAATATAGAAAAGGCCATGAATTTTAGAGAAAAATCGGTAATATTCCTTGCAACAGGCTTTTTTGCCGGGAATATTCCCATAGCTCCCGGTACTGTCGGCACTATCGTGGGGCTTTTATTTTGCTTTTTTTTATCCGGAGCGGATCTGCTTTATGCCGCTATTTTTCAAGTCATTTTTATTGTTTTTGCCGTATGGATTGCAAATGAAGCTGAGAAGATATTGAAAAAAAAGGATCCCGGAAGTATCGTAATTGACGAAATGGCAGGAATTATGGTAACGCTTCTGGGACTTCCGTTTAATGTTGTTTCTGTAATATCAGGTTTTTGTGTCTTCAGGTTTTTGGATATCATAAAGCCTTTTCCAATACGCACGATTGAGAATAAGCTTTCAGGCGGAGCCGGAATAGTAATGGATGATGTTGCGGCCGGGATAATAGGCAACTGCCTGTTGAGAGCAATATTTCATGTAATAGGCGGGTAGGCTGTCGGCTGTAGAAAGATAGGCTGTAGGTGTTTAGGCTGTAGGCTTTTAGCTAACAGCCTTAGCGCTTACAAAGTAATCGTTCAGCCACAAAGGCGCAAAGCCACAAAGAAATGATATGTATTTTAATCCGCCGCCAGCGGAGACAAGAAAACTGAAATTATATTATAATCTTGGTGTCTTAGTGTCTTTGTGGCTTAATTAATACGAAAGGTGAATGATATAAATTGGAAACAGATAGTGTAAACGAAAATGAATCAACTGATAAAAAGATAAAAAAGAAGAGCGCCCTTAGGGAAAATATTGA
>JAUYEO010000247.1 GCA_030689795.1 Desulfobacterales bacterium
ATGGCAAAAGCACGTACTAACCTTGAGGATTTTCAGAACATTGAAATCCCACTTCCCTCACTGACCGAGCAAAAGGCAATCGTTGCACGCTGGCGCAAGGCGCAAGATGAAATCTCCGCTGCCCGTGAGTGCGTGGAAAAACGAAAAGCAGCGATTAATGCCCGGCTTTTTGCTGACGTGGGCTTGCGGTCTCCCGAACAAGGTTCTATGCCCAAAGCCTTTGCCGCTTGGTGGAAAGAAGTAGAAAGATGGGGTGTGCAGTTTATTTATCTGAATTGTCAGCATATATCTGAGTCCAAGTTCCGCGAATTGCTTCTTTCAGAGGTGTGCAAGATTGGCAGCGGTGGAACTCCGCATCGAAGTGTTAAGCGTTATTTTGGCGGCCCAATTCCGTGGGTGAAGACAACGGAAGTCCGAAACGAAGAAATAGCGACCACAGAAGAATCGCTAACGAACGAAGGTCTAAGGAACAGTAGTGCGAAGCTTTATCCAAAAGGCTCGCTTCTTATAGCCATGTATGGCCAAGGAGCAACACGGGGCCGAACTGCCAAATTGGCAATTGATGCGGCAACCAATCAAGCGTGTGCAGTTTTGTACAATATCGCCCCGTGCATCAAAACTGATTTTCTTTGGTATTTCTTGATGTCGCAATACGAGGCAATACGTGCGCTTGCCAGTGGAAATAATCAGCCAAATCTTAACGCAGAAATGATTGCGAATCTTCGTATTCCACTCCCACCAATGAACGTACAAAAGCAAATCATGGATCGCGTGGCAGCAGGCCGCAAAGAAATTGCCCGCGAGCGGGATGCCGCCGACCGCCTTGCTCGCGACATTGACGCCGAAGTCGAAGCCCTGATCTTAGGCATAAAGAAAATGGATGAGCTATGAGTCTGGATCTAAAGAAGATCTCGTATCGTAGATCATCCTTTTAAACTCAAGGAGGTGCGCTTTGGATATTGCTCTTTTGAAGCAGTATATCAACGTTTACAAACAAAATCTGGCAAAAGATCCCGAGAAGCATACAAAAGATCTTGCCGAGCGGAAGGAGCGGATCGCTTTCTACCAGTCGTGGACAAAGGAGCGCATCCTTTCTATGACTGAGGAGAATTTCTACGACTACCTTTCCAGGTTGTGGGCCATGCTGATCTGGGGAAATAAGCATTATGTCGTAGATAAAATGATTGCTGACAACGGATTTGATACTCAGAAGAGGGAATTATCCGAACTGATCTGGGGCGCATCGCCAATAATAAAACGCTGGGACAATTTCTTAAAAAGTGTGAAGGGATTCGGTCCGGCCACGATCAGCGAGATCCTATGTCACGTATATCCAGATCAATGCATGCTCTGGAACCGTCGGGCCTATGTAGGCTTGAACTACCTTGGCGTAACAGGCCTTCCTAAATACAACTATCAGATGACTGGTAAAAAATATGCCGAGTTGTCCGGCGTGACACAAGAAATCGCGGAGGAGATGATGGCAGAGGGCGTAGAGAACGTGAATCTGCTAACCGTCGATTATTTCATCTGGGACGAGCTGCAGGTTGAGGAAAACCTTAGCAATATTTATGCAGCAGGGAAGAAACCGAAAAAGGCGCCGATCGTCGAAGAGAAATTGGATACCGCCTCTGCCGAATTCATTCACAACGAAATCCGCGACAAGTTATCGGATATCGGAAAGTGGCTTGGGTTCAATGCAGATACGGAAAAGAAGGTTGCTGAGGGATCTAAGGTGGATACGATCTGGGAATCAACGATCGGCAATATGGGACGGATCATCTATGTCTTTGAAGTACAGACAAAGGGGAGCATAGACAGTCTTATTATCAATCTCCTCAAGGCTCTCAATAATCCGGCGGTGCAGGGCGTTGTTGCCGTTTCCGATGCGGCGCAATTGGACAAGATCAGAAAACACGCCGAACAAGTGCCAAATCTGGGGGCTAAACTAAAATATTGGGACTATAAAAAGGTCCTGGAAGTTCATGACGCGCTCGAGATGGTTAACGAATCGATCAACAGCCTGGGTTTGGTTCCCCAGGGGTTCTAAAACATCGACTGAACGTTTATATCCGGCAGCAAATTGATTAACTGGCAGCTAATCAGAGATGGCTATGGGAAATAATCCGGAACAACGAAACCTTTTTAGCACTGAAGCGGCCCGATCCTTGCTGGATCAACTGCTGACGGACTCGCGGCTTTACACCACCAGCAAGGACTACAAGGAGCTGTTGGACTTCGTGGTTCGGCTTCGCAATTTTGCACCGTTCAATGCCATGCTGCTTCAGGTGCAGAAGCCAGGGCTGAGATATGCCGCATCGGCGCGTGACTGGCGGGATCGTTTTGGACGCACGCCCAAGGTAGGCGCCCGTCCCCTGCTGATTTTATGGCCATTTGGACCGGTTGCCCTTGTTTATGATGTCATGGATACCGAAGGCGGCGACACACTTCCAGAAGATGTCGCGTCCTTTTTTGCACATGGCCCAATTGATGAAAATCAGATTAAAGCCTTCATCCCGCTGGTGAAAAAAAGAGGAATAGACTGGTGCTGGATTGATGCCGGTGATGGGAATGCAGGTTCAATTTATGTGATCAAACGGGCAACAAAAGAGAAAGAGACCACACAATACCGAATGTGTATTAATCGCAATCATACATCGGCGGTTCAATTTTCTACATTAGCGCATGAACTCGGTCATTTGTTTCTGGGACATCTGGGATTTGACAAGGAACTCAACGTACCTAAGCGGCATTGGATGAACCATGCCCAGGTTGAACTTGAAGCCGAGTCGGTCGCATTTCTTGTATGTGCACGGAACGGTGTGCAGTCGAAATCAGAAACCTATCTTAAAAATTACGTGGAAAAAAATTCGACAGTTGATCAGATCGATTTATATCAAATCATGCGGGCGGCTGGACAGGTGGAAAATCTGCTTGGTCTTGCAGCACAGACAAAATACGACCGACATAGGAAACAGAAGGTAATGATAACATAATGAGATATGGGATTAGGTGCATCCATAAATAAGCAAATAAATTTAATTTTATGTGTATTTATAGGATCTTGTAAGCAATCAAACCTGATAAACGTCCGGCGCTATGTTGTTAGAGGTTCATGCCAGGAAAATCACGAATAGATGCTCCTGAGAGGCAAGATCGCAGGATTTTAAACTGATCGAATTCGACCAGTTTAAAAATGAGGCTGGATCCAATTATTTTATATTGTCTCCGCTAAAATGGATAGGAACAACACATGCCATCGGATTAATCTTCAAGTCCGTTAGCTACGGCGGAACTTACGCATACAAGGATATCGCCTTCGGGGTTTGAGTTGTCGACAATTTGTCGACAACTCAAAATGAAAAAGGGCAGCGGAATTTGGAAAAGGATTTTCTTTTGCTAATCTTTGGAACTTCAGGCAGTTCCATCAAACATTCCCGGATGAACAAATTCTCTACACACTGTGTAGAGAATTGCACTGGTCTTAGCGTATTTATGGGACATTTTAAACAATTAAACCTGATTAATGTCCGGCGGTATGTTGTTAGAGGTTGCCAGGAAAATCACGAATAGATACTCCGGGTAGGCAAGATCGCAGTGAAGGTGGTGGACATCTTCGGCAACGATACCATGTCGATTATTGAAGTCGCTGTGGGAAGGAAGAAATGGGGTTTAATATGGCGAATTCGCCACAATTGAAAGATTATTGTTGTTTTACATGCCGGGAACTGCGGCATTCTTTGCGAGTCTGAGGTTAACAACCATGAACGAACTTTCTCCGCAAAATTCCGAAATTATTTTATATCAATCTGAAGACGGACACACCCGAATTGAGGTCAAATTCAAAGGCGAGACGGCCTGGCTCTCTCTTAACCAGATGGCAGAGCTGTTTCAGCGTGATAAATCCGTAATATCCAAACATATACGGAATGTTTTCGCGGAAGGCGAACTCACGGAAGATTCAACTGTTGCAAAATTGGCAACAGTTCAAAAAGAGGGTTCCCGCGAAGTCTCACGTGAAATTGAGTTTTACAATCTGGAAGTTATTATTTCGGTAGGTTACCGGGTAAAATCTCATCGCGGCACACAGTTTCGTATCTGGGCAACAGAGCGGCTGCGGAAATAATTTCGGAACGGGCAAATGCGGCATTGCCGTATATGGGACTTACAAGCTGGTCCGGCGATAAGCCTCGGAAATATGATGTTTCGATTGCAAAAAACTATCTTAACCAGGAAGAACTCGAAGCGTTGAACAGGATCGTTACCGCATATCTCGAATTTGCCGAGGTTCAGGCTCTTAACCGCAGGCCTATGTACATGCGCGATTGGATCGCCAAACTCGATGACTTTTTAAAGCTGGGCGAGCGGGACATCCTCACCCATGCCGGTAGAATAAGCCATGAATTGGCTGTGGATAAAGCGGAAACAGAATATTTGAAATATCACTCGGGACAATCCGATCAGATTACGCGGGTGGAAAAAGATTTCTTATCTGCAGCGAAGAAGATTGAGAAGCAGGAGCACCATTGAATTTTTGGAGCTCTGGGAACGACTGAACAATCCCGATTTTAAACTGGTCGAATTCGACGGGTTTAAAGCAGAGAACTTACTGAAAAAGTATTACAGTGTGAAGGCAATCATTATAAATAAAAAAGGTCTGCTCAGACGGCAGACCCACCTCCTTTGGCTCTTACACCTGAAAAGGATGGCCAATGAGTTCATTTATACTATTATTATCTGCTATGATTTGTCAAGTTTAAATAAAAAGCGGTAATTCTGAGTGTGAAAACCGTGTGCCTCGTGTTATAATCAATCCACATACAAACCCCATACGAGTGATTACACTATTTTATAAGCGTAAGATCAGAGGTAAGCTATGAAACTAAAAATTGATAATGAAACCGACGCTCTTTACCTGACATTTGATGAGTGGGTGCCGGGCTGTAAAACATGATCAGAACCGACGTATTCATAAAAAAAACACGCATTGATGCTCCGGTTGAGGAGGTATTCAAATGGCACTCAAGGCAGGGCGCGCTCGAAAGGCTCAGCCCGCCCTGGGATCCTGTTCGCGTTATTGAAAGAAAAGGGGGGATAAATAAAGGCGCAAGGGTAGTGCTTGAGATGAAGGCAGGCCCTTTCCCTTTCAGATGGACTGCCGAGCACACGGACTACGAAGAAAACCGTCTTTTCAGGGACAGTCAGGTAAGAGGCCCTTTTTCCCACTGGGTGCATACCCACAGCTTTGAGCCGGACGGTCCTGAAGGCTCTTTTTTTGAAGACCGCATCGATTACGCGCTTCCTTTTTACCCGTTCGGAAAACTGCTTGGAGGCGAGTTTGTTGAGGCAAAACTCGTAAGAATATTCAAATACCGTCATGCTACTGCAATAGAAGATATAGCCCTGCATCATTCCAAAAAAGATATCAAGAGACCGATGAAGATACTCATGACCGGCGCAAGCGGTCTCCTGGGCTCGGCGCTGATACCATTTTTTACGACCGGCGGGCACATTGTCAATACCCTTGTAAGGAGAGATCCTGTTTTGGAAAAAGGTGAGGCGTTCTGGGATCCTGAGAAAAAAAGTCTCGATCCTTCGGTTTTTGATGAAATAGACGCGGTCATTCATCTTGCAGGCGAGCATATCGGCGAAGGCCGGTGGACTGATGAGAAGAAGAGAAGAATAATTGAAAGCCGAACCAAAGGAACAGTGCTCATAGCAGAAACAATGTCCCGGCTTTCATCTCCTCCGCCTGTGCTTATATGCGCTTCAGCTATAGGATACTACGGAAACCGGGAGAATAAAATTCTTGCCGAAGATGATCCGCCGGGCGATGATTTTATTTCAAAAGTATGCAGTGAATGGGAAAAATCGGCTCAGGCTGCTGTCGGTAAAGGGATAAGGACGGCGTTCATGCGGATTGGAATTGCTCTGAGTCCTGCCGGAGGAGCTCTTTCGAGGCTGCTTCTTCCTTTCAGAGCCGGTCTCGGGGCAAAGATAGCGTCAGGCGCCCAGTTTATGAGCTGGGTCGGGATAGATGATGTTATCGGCGTTTTTTTTCATGTGCTTTCGAATAATAAAATTGCAGGACCTGTAAATGTCGTATCTCCGAATCCGGTCACAAACCTTGAGTTTACAAAGACTCTGGGACAGGTTCTTTCGCGCCCGGCCATCTTTTCAGTTCCTGCTGCAGCAATAAATCTTGCTTTCGGAGAGATGGGAAGAGAGATTCTTCTCTCAAGCACAAGGGTTATACCGGAAAAGCTCCTTGAATCTGGATACAGATTCCGCAATCCCGATTTATCAGGCGCTTTATCTCATCTGTTGGGAAAATAGAAGGGAAGAATCGAAAGGGAAATGACAGGTAAATTTAAAGCAAACCTTATTATTTTAATGACGCTTGCGCTTTTCTTCGGGTTTTTGCATCTTTTTATCCCGGACGGAAAAGCTCACAACTTCGAGAGGCTGCATATATTCCTGTTTAATTTATGCAGCGGCGGGACCATACTCCTTTATTATACCGAGAAAAAGAAGCGTCTTACAAAAAAGGCATCCCTGTTTTCCTTTCTTGCGGTCTGCTATGCGGCATGCGCTTTTTTTAAATTCTATTTTGTCTCGATGTTTATCGCCATTCTTCTTGCAGGCATTGTGGAGTCGGTCAGGATCAGAAGATTTTCCGCGTTTCCATTTGATTTTTTCAGGCCGTCACCTGTTTCCGAAAAGTTTCACCAGGCATCTCTTTTATGTCTTTCGCTGGGACTTGTAATATCGAGCCTCGTGATTGCAAATAATGAATATTTCAAAGTGGTCTCATTTCCGAAGCTTAAGCTCGATACTTTTTTTCTCGGATTTTCTTTCCCGCTTTCCCTTATCACGATGTCCGTCATGTTTTCCCTGATGAAGGATGATGTGAGAAATATTATACGGATTCTTAAAGATGCCGGCTTCTGGACTGTAAATCTCGGCGTGATAATCTTTTTTCTGTTTATAATGTTTGAAAGACTCGATTTTCAGCTTATTGTAACATCCATCCTGTTTTGTTCGGTGGTGATGATCTTTATCCTTTTCGCAAAACTTGGAATAAAGACGCAACAGAAAAACTTTTTAACATCAGGAATGGTTTTTCTTCTTTTTACCGCTGTGACCGGGATACTCTATATTCTTCTGGAATTTCATCCTTCTTATAATCCTGAGAGATTGAAGCTGCTCCTGAGGGTTCATGCGTTTGCATCCCTTTATGGATGGAATTTAAGCGGGCTTGCGGTCATATGCAGGTATGATGATTTTCCGATAATGCTCGACTCAAAATGGATTATAATCATTCACTGGATTACGGTAGTAATTCTTGCGCCATTGGGTTACTACTTCAAGCCTTTTGCTGTGTCTGCCGTAGTCCTTTACCTGTTAATGCTCTATATGATTCTTTTCAGTAAAGGTTCCTCCGGCGCAAGTATGTTAAATCACGGATATAGAAAAGATGCGGATGACCGGCTGCCAGGGGGATAATGATTTGCAAGGCCGCCGGTCATTTACGCTTTTTAGAGTTTCCTTTTAAACATCAAATCCGTGACGGAGGGGTTAATAATAAATTCCTGGCTTGATATTACCTGCCGCAGGGCCCTCCGGGGCATCCGCCGCCGAAACCCCTTGCTAAATTAGGGTTAAGCTTTTTCATCTTTATCATGTGGTCAAGCCGTTTCTGGTCGAACTTTGATTCAAGCTCGGATATCTCCTTCTGGAGCTTTGAAGCTTTTTCAGTATCGATATTCTTTTTGGCAAGCTCGCTGTTTAATTCCATCTCTTTGGCGTAAATATCCTGCCTTAAATCTTCGGTTGCCTTGAAAAATTCATCGCGGGCGTCGTTAAGTTTCTTTGTTTCATCCTCGGTGATGTTTCCCATCATGTTTCCGGAACCGGGGCCATAGCCGCCGCCTCTGCTCCCCTGGCACTGTCCTCCGCCCGGTCCGTATCCCATTCCCCGGCCTGCGTAAGCCGTAACGCTTAAGGCTACAACTGCAGCGATTGCAAAAATTATCAAATATCCTTTTTTCATAATGCCTCCTTGATTGTTTGTTATTAATTATTAATTGAGATTTGTTTTAATCATTTTATAATTTCGCCCTCTTTTACTGTTCTGTTGTTGCAACTGGTATGCCAAAACTTGTAAAACACCTTATAAAGAAGCATAACATGCATAATATGCACGATATATTTAATTTTAATCAATGTGCCTGTTTAAATTTGGAAAGAGCTTTTGATGGATATATAGTATTCAGTTTGAACAGACAGAAGAGTATAAACCGGATACAAAATACCCGTTTCACAACCTTT
>JAUYEO010000250.1 GCA_030689795.1 Desulfobacterales bacterium
TAAGAAGAAATAAAGGGTTCGAGGGTTCCCGCCATAAAGATTGGCGGGCCTTCGGCAGGGGGCAAGGGTTCAAGTGACAGCATAGGTAGTTAGGCTGTCCGCCATACTGTTTGGCGGATTAGCTAACAGCCTTCAGTCTAACAGCCTGTCTATCTGCGAATATCAGCGAAAATCGGCGTCTGATTTAATAAGATTTTATTGAGGGAAGACTTGGATATATTTGAATACGGCGCACGGGAAACCGGAAATGAATCAAAGCCTCTTGCCGAGAAGATGCGCCCAAGAAACATGGATGAGTTTACAGGACAGGAACATGTCGTCGGCAGCGGGACTCTGATCCGTCATGCGATTGAAAAAGACCAGGTATTCTCCATGATTCTCTGGGGTCCTCCCGGATGCGGGAAAACAACTCTTGCAAGAATTATTGCCCGTGAAACAAGCTCACACTTTCTTCATTTTTCCGCGGTGCTGTCCGGAGTCAAAGAAATAAGGGCTGTTATCGAGGAAGCAAAGAACCAGTTAAAACTTTTCAGGAAAAGAACGATCCTGTTCGTCGATGAAATTCACAGATTCAATAAGGCCCAGCAGGATGCCTTCCTTCATCATGTCGAAAGCGGGCTCATAACATTAATCGTCGCAACAACCGAGAATCCTTCCTTTGAGGTCATTCCTCCTCTCCTTTCACGCTGCAGAGTCATAACGCTTAAAACATTATCCGATGATGATATTACCCGGATAATCGAAGCTGCTTTAAAAGATAAAGAAAGAGGGTTCGGAAATCTGAACCTTGAGCTTTCAGGGGAAGCCCTGTCCCATCTTGTGAGAATATCGGATGGTGATGCGCGTATGGCGTTAAACAGCCTTGAGGTAGCAGCCGAAATAGCAGCCGGGAAGAAGAAACAGAGTGATGGAGAATCAATCAGCGTAACGATAGAAGATCTGGAGAAAGCCCTTCAGAAGAAGGCCTTGTTGTATGATAAATCCGGCGAGGAGCATTACAACATTATTTCAGCCCTGCACAAAAGCATGAGAGGAAGTGATCCTGATGCATCCCTCTACTGGCTTGCGCGCATGCTCTCTTCCGGTGAGGATCCGCTTTATATAGCAAGGAGAATGGTAAGGTTTGCTTCGGAGGATATCGGGAATGCCGACCCTTACGCTTTGAGTGTCGCGATGGACGCCATGGAGGCTTTCAAATTCATCGGGCAGCCGGAAGGCGAGCTTGCCCTTGCGCAGGCTGCTGTTTATCTTGCAACTGCACCCAAGAGCAACAGCATATATACTGCATACGGAAGAGTAAAAGAAGCAGTCAGGAAAGAAGGGGCGCTTCCTGTTCCTCTTCACATCCGGAACGCCCCGACAGCCCTGATGAAAGAGCTTGGGTACGGCAAGGATTACAAGTACGCCCATGATTATAAAGAGGAATATGTTTTTCAGGAATATCTGCCCGATAAGCTTGAAGGCCGTCATTTTTACTTTCCCGCAGAAAAAGGTTATGAAAAAACGATTAAGGAAAGGCTCGAAAAATGGCGGAGAATCAGAGAAGAGAAAAGAAAAGAGTTAAAGAAGACGACTTCGTAAAAAGTCCGAAATCCCGTCACTCCCGTGAAAACGGGAGTCCAGAACTACCCGAATTTCCTGGATTCCCGCTTCTGCGGGAATGACGAAAAAGAGCAAAAGCTGACTTTTTACGGGTTCATCAAAAGTGACGGCTTTGTAAAAAGTCATTCGGCAGGGTGAATTGCCGTGTTTCATGTTTCATGGAGTTCGATCCGTTCTTGATATATGTCCGTTCCATGAAAGTTATATTTTCTTTCCCTATTAAAACTATGGAAGATGAGCGGGTTCCGTAGATATCGCTTTTGATGAAAAGAGGAGATAGAATCCTCTCCCATTCAAGGCCCACACCTGTGTCGGGCAGATCACTGTCGGGCGGCATATTCCTGTCCGAAAGCAGTTCAAAGATATTCTCGCAATCTATCTCGTCCGAAGAAAGAATTTTTTCCAGACACCTCTTTCCTTTTGCAACTTTCGGCCACGGAGTGTCCAGAAGATTATTGCTTAAGCCATGAATGCCGGGCGACAGCCTTACAATTTTGTCCGTCCTGTTTGAACAGTAGAAAATACCGGATTCGTCTCCGGCCAGAAGATTAAATCCGTTGTATCTTTCTCCGGCCTCTTTGACTTTCTGAAGGTATCTTTGGGGCGGCTCGCTTCCTTTAAGATAATTTTCCACAAGAAGTCCTCTTGACGGGGCATCTGTCAACTGAACAGCAGGATCTCTGAAATTGGTTATGGCGCATATACGGCCTGATTTTGTTATGCCAAGCCATGTCCCGCCGCTTTTTAAGTCTCTTCCTGCCAAAACATGCGGTGCTTCATCCCAGAAATCGAGCGGAGCTGTCGGGCGGTCATAAAACTCATCCCTGTTTGCCGCAAGGATCAGCCCGTAAGATGGATGGTTGAGATATGATAAAAGAATCAGGCACATATTATTTATATTTTTCCTGTGTAGGATATCCCCGTTTGTTGAATTTCAAAAATTCCCGGGGTTATCCCGGAATATTCATGTCTGAATAAACGCCTATATCATCCGTGAGTGTAATGAGTCGTCTGCATTAAGTTGGGGCCTATCACAATCCCTGTGGGTCGTATTCTTTTGAACTTCTCTATAAGGCTCATGTCATGCGATGCTAGTGCGCCAACAAGCAAGGCAGTGACACAGTAATCTAAGTCCAGTATCTCATTCTCGATCTTGCCTGAAATAGCTGTCGAATTTCCATCACCGAATAGACGGACATATTCAAGAGCAGCAAAGACATGCACCTGAAGATAGCGAAACAGCGCCCATTCCTCGGTCAATATTTCTGCCTCAGGGAATGTGCTGGGGCGAATGGTCTTATATATCTCCCGTACCACACTAAGATCCTCGCATATCAGCAATTTGGCTTCATTGATGTGTTTCGGGTCCATCCCAGGTTTGTAGCCCTTTAGTCCTGGGAACCAGCCGCTCACACAGGCAGACTTCTCCTTAAAACCTTCGATGCGTGATGCAACATCTTTCTGCCATTCCAATAAGGTCTGCCTCTGTTCACACGTATATTTAAAATCCAGATGTTTTAGGTGCTTATTAAAAATGTATGGAACGTCGATGCACATGTCCTTTACGTCTTTGATAGGTAGTTTCTTACCAATTTCAAAGCTAAACATGGACGAAATTCCCTGTACCAAGATTACGGGGTTGGCGGTATTAGGCAGGTTACCGAAACATATTGCCCTATCCTTGTCTTCTTTGGTCGTCAGGAGTTCGAAGAAAAGGGATTCCGGCATAAGAACATTATGCGATTCGCAGAGAGCACTCACCTTCTTTCTGCCTGCGCCTCTCAAATAACTCTTGTCGAGAACCACATTTAGGTCTTTCATTTTTCCTATTATCGTCTGGTTAGATGATTTTTTTTGCACGGCTACAGTAAATAAGGCTTTAATAGTTGCTTGTTTTTTTGATTAAGGTTAGGTGAACTCCATGTGCCTTTTTCTAACCAGGTTTTGTCTGAAATTCTGCTCTCAATTTCATTTAAGATTAAATCGTGCGGATAAAGGTAAGTCTCGCCATCGGAGATAAAGCAGATGTAAATATTTTTCTCTCTGTATTTGCGATTGAATGATAGCCTGCCCTTTAATTGAACCTTTAGATATGTGCTGCCGTCAACATGAACTGCTAAAAAGTCAGCGCCGAGCCAATCATTATTAAGCCACATGGTGGTAAAGCCATAATCTGCTAGTTTTGCCGAAGCCTTTTGGAAATTGAACATTTCCTGGGCTTTTGGATTGAGCTCGTCATAATTTATTCTTTCTAACTTCATACTCCGATTTTCCTCCTTGTTCTTAATCATTGCTCTTAATTATCTTTTATTGATTCAGAACGACAGGGTTCCAGGCGCGTTTGCAGCCCGCTTCGCGAGCCGTAAACGCGCCTGGAACCCTTGGTTATGCGGTCTTCTTACATCTTCCAGCGGTCTTCTATTACGTCTAAGAACATTGGAGCAACCATGCCAGGTCCCCTCTTTGCCTTAAGGAACGATTCCTCAAAATGGATCGCCATAGAACAGTATATTAGTGCGCTCCGGACGAGTTTGAATAGCTTTATGGTCTTTCGATGCAGCTCGCCCCGCCTAATTGATAAGCACAGCCTGTCCACGAGGAAATCAAGGGTTCCGTGGCTCTCTTGCCACGAGAAGTCATCATGCACTTTGAGGTACTTATGTACTATATGGTTCCTAATGGCACTCAGTTCCTTCGCATCCGGCTCGATAGAGTCCCTGAATCCCGTATCCTCCTCGTAGAAGTCCTTACTAAGCCAGAAAAGCCCTCGTAACGGCCAGTTGCGAGACGACGAGAACTCATTTCGAAGTGTGCGGTCCGTGCCACCGCTCGTGTACCAAATGTTCCTAAAGGAAATCCGCCGATCTGGAATGTTCAATTTGAAGTAGTAGTTTAGCAGAAAGGCAATCTTGTCCAAAACGGAATAGGCCGCCAAGAACGCCATCTTAACCTTTTCTATTTTCAAGGAATAGACAGGATAGTCCAGCGTATTGAAAAGCAATACGTCTCGATCAGAGAAATGAAACCTATCTTGTTCCTCAACACCCCCCTCAAAGAGCATGAGTCTCGCAGAAACAAATTCCTGCTTGATTTGGTTGAATAGTCCATATAAATGGGGCGGCTCAGCCACGGGCGTCACAATGGACGGAAGCGTCAGGACATCGGTAGCCGCAACAGTTCGGCCTCCCAAGTCGTTTAGTGGGTTGACGAAAAGGCGATTAGTCAGCACCCAATTTCGATAGTTTCGCTCCCGACGGCTCCTACCTAAAGAGAAGTCTTTGAATCGAGCGTCTGTTTCAACCGGCAAGATCGCGTCTATATGTTTCAGAAGCTTCGCAAAACCTTCAGCGGCATTTCCCTCCAACGGTTGTTTCAGCGCATTCTCTACCGCAGTCCGGGCCTCCAACAGAAATAGAAGTTGATGTCCTGAGTCATAAAGCGTACGCGCATAGTAAAATAAGCCGTAGCTGCGATTACCATTGGCCATTCCAAAACTTGGGGCGTGTTTCAGCACATAGTCCCAGAGTTCGACTGCCTCAGAGAACCGGCCTATGTGATTCAGCGCATTTCCCAGATTCGTGGCGACCCGAAAAGGGAGGTCGGTAGTAATCTCTCCAACAGATGTGTCGCGTAGCCTCGAAAAGGATATCCGAAGGTGGATCAACTCCTGCTCTAATTCCTCGTCCTCCCACGGCATTTGTTGAAAAGAGTCCCCGGAAGCAGCAATCTTGCGTAAGGCAGAGTGAGCGTTGGCTATGAAATAGTGAATAAGTGAAAGATGGATGGAGTTAGCACAAACAGACAGGATCTCCCGGCCAGCGTCTACCGCCGCGACAAGATCCTTTTGTGATAGTGCGTCTGCGCTTGCATCTATCCACGTACTCAGAAACGCAATTCGGCTATCAACCGAAAGGCTTTCGTCAAAAACGTTGTCAGACAGAGCAGTCATCTATTAAATCCATCTTAGGTGAGCATGAACGCCCAAAATCACGGGTGGAGTAAAACGGAGTCCCGTGGATTGAGATGTTATCTGTTCCTCTCTATAGTTTCTTAATTCTGCCTGAAAAAACTT
>JAUYEO010000259.1 GCA_030689795.1 Desulfobacterales bacterium
TTCAACTGTACGCAGGCTGTTTTTGGCGCCTTCTCTCCGGACCTCGGCATTCCGGAAAACATTGCATTTAAAATTGCATGCCCTTTCGGCGCCGAAATGGGAAGGATGCAGGAAACATGCTGAGTTGTTACAGGCGCATTCATGGTGATTGGACTAAAGCATGGAAAAAGCAATGCAGAAGAAGAGCACTTGAAACAACTGTCCTATGATCTTGTCAACAAATTCACCGAGATGTTCAAGGCGCGAAACAAAACCATAAAATGCAGGGATCTAATAGGAATAGATATTTCAACGAAGGAAGGTTTAGATAAAGCCCGTGAAATGGGATTGTTTACATCATTATGCGCAAAATATGTTCAGGATGCTGTTGAAATAATTGAAATCATTTTATGACGGAGAGATATGGTCGGAATCATCCGGAATTTGCGGAAAGAATTTCTTTGAAATAGCCGTGATCTTTGTCCGAAATCTCAACAATGCAAACTCCGATTCCGACCGTTTTATTTTCACCGTCTATCCCATACATATCCGACCAGACGACTTTTCCCGAAACTTCAATTGCATCGTAATCGGGAGGCCTTATATGCAATGTATATATTACATTCATAAGGAGAGGTTCATCACAGAATATGGAAACTCCCTGCGCGCTTATATTCGTTGTTTCACCCTCAACAGTTCCGCTTTTCATGATAATCGTGACGGGCCATTTGACATCCATCCTGTAATGCATCCGTCTGTCGGCAGGGTCGCTCAACGTCAAACCTCCTGTGTTAAAGATACTTTATTTGAAGAATTTACAAAAGAAATAACAGTTTAAATCTAATCTATTAAAAAACCGATATAATGTCAAACATTAACCTGCCTTATCCTAACCCCGGTAAACGGGACTTTTTTCAGTACCCCCTTGAGGGGTGTAAGTGCGTTAACGAAAATATTTTCTGCCGCTCTTTTCAGTACCCCCTTGAGGGGTAGGAAAACGCAGAAAATATTTTCTAACTTACTAATAAACCGACTCTTTGAGGTACCACGGTAATTTTGCTTGACTAATTCCATCAGATTATTCATGTAATTAGAAACTCGACTGTGTCCAGATTTGGTTTCCGGATGGAAACTAATTAAAAATAATTTTTTCATGATATCTGTTTTAAGAAACAGGGGAGATACTCATCTATGAATATCAAATCAGGTATAATTCCTTTGAATTTTTCCGGAATCCTCAGAGATTACCTGGATAATCTGTCCGATCTGGTCATAATCGTTCTCGACCAGCACGAAAACATACTTGAATGCAACAGCGCCTTTTTGAAGCTGATGAATCTTCCCGGAAAGCCTCATGGCCGAAATATCGGCTCTTTCATATCGGCTGACACCCTCGGTTCCATAATCATAAATATAAAAGAGACACGGCCCCCCAGTGAATGCCATCTTAAGTTCTTATCCGACAAATCCGGAAGTCATATCCTAAGGTGTTTTTTTTTCAGCGACGAAGAAAATATTATACTCCTTGGTGAAAAACTAATACCGGGCATGGATGACATCGTTGAAAAGCTCCGCCGGTTGAACGATGAGTTCGCGACCATGACACGGGAATTAACAAAAAAAAGCATTGCTCTTGAAAAGGCAAAATCCAGGATAAGAGAGCTCAGCCGCATCGACTCTTTAACCGGCCTCTTGAATCGCAGATCTTTCCACGAGGCGTTCAATAGAACTTTTTCCTATACCATAAGGCATAATCAGCCTCTCTCTCTTTCAATTGCAGCTCTCGATGGTTTCAAATCCATAAACATCACATACGGACACGGCATGGGAGAAAGGTTGCTTGTCGCCTTTTCCGGTATCCTGCAAAGCATATTGCGAACCGAAGATATTGTCTGCCGGTTTGGAGGCGAGGAATTTATTCTGCTGATCCCAGGCGCAAAAGCAGAAGAAGCTTCTGTCCTTATCGAAAGAATCAGAAAAACTGCCGAGGCATTCGTAATATCCGGCTTTGACGGCAAAATTACCGCAAGTTTCGGAATTGCCCAGTTGATGCAAACAGATACCTTTGAAAGCCTTTTAAAAAAAGCGGATGAAGCTCTTTACGAGGCAAAGTCCGCAGGGAAAAACAGGTGGGTTATAAAGTAACTTTATCAGGTTGCCGCTCCATCTTGTCCTTCATCCCATGAATACGGAAAGAACGTCCCTTCTGGCATTAACATGCATTATTGTAACCTGGATAAGATCCTCCGGCTTTAAATCTATGCCGCTTGAGGATGGAAGCTCGCATTCCAGCATGTATTCGGGTATTAGTATCTGGTAGCTGCTTTTCCTTTTCCCGAGAACAATTGCTTCTTCCTTCTGGCCGGTTCTTTTTTCCAGATACTTCAGCAGCCAGTACCTGCTTCTTTTTGACTGGATGCTTGACACATTTGCCATCGGCTGCTCGACCTGCCGTATCAGGCCGTCTATCTCTTCCCGCGCATATGGTGTGTCGAGGCCGTGTATAGCCCGTATCTGGCGCTGGGTAATGAGATCATAATATTTCCTTATAGGAGAAGTCGCCGTAACATAGCAATCGAGTCCGAGTCCCGAGTGGCGTTCCGGCCTGGAACCGAGAACGAACCGGCTTAAAAGTCTCCTTTGCATATAATTTTGGAAAAGCGTGCCTTCTTCTCCCTTATAAAGACGGTCCCTCGGGCCGGGCTGTGTCCTGAAAACTGCCGGAGTATTGTTTTCAGCAAGAAACCTTGCCATGAGCCAGTTGGCCATGATCATGATTTCGGATACCATCATTCTGCCGGGACTCTCCCTGTTTATCCTGTTTACCGATATTACCCCGTTTTCATCTATCCATATATTGATATCGGGCATTGTTATGTGAACAGCGCCCGAATCGAGTCTTGCCTGGCGGAACTTTTTAGCAAGATCACATAGTAAGGCTATACCTTTGTTATCTTCAACGGCGGTGTTCGCATCATAATAGGTCATCTGGTGCTTAACCCTGACAAGGCTTGGGAAAATATCATATCCGGTGATATCGGCCGAGGGCTTGATGTTTGCCATTATGCTTATGCATGGACGCAGCTCTCCTGCTTTAAGGCTGCAGAGGTCTTCGGCGAAGGACGGGGGAAGCATCGATATTTTCAGGTCGGGCATATAAATCGAACTTCCCCGGTTAAGCGCCTCCCTGTCGATAACATCTCCCTTTTTTATAAAATGAGCTACATCAGCTATATGGATGCCGATGCGGTAATGATCTCCCATATCTTCAATGCTCAATGCATCGTCAAAATCAAGGGTCGCCTGGCCGTCAATTGTAACTACCGGAAGGTCGGTCAAGTCAGTCCGCTTTCCATCCGAAGAAAAAGTCCCGGGAGATAAGAGCGTTTCGCTGACCCTGTTCAATACCGGCTCCGGAAAAGATGCGGGTATGCCCAGCCTGTACAGATCTATGTTTTCGTTCTCATCGAATATCCCGAGTCGCACAAAAAGGCGGAAAAGGCCTTCTCCCTGGTCAATACCGGCTTTTTCTAAAATTGCATTCCCGACTGTATAATGGCTGCTCTCTTTTCCCAGCATATACAGCGACTTGAGAATTTCGGCAAATTCCCTGCTCTTATCGTTAAGTACGCCGGGCATAAAAGGCTTGCTGATTGTTTCCCTGACCCATCTGCTTCCTTCCGTAACCAGCCTGTTTTTTCTTTCGATTTCTTTTTCCCTTGCATCAATCTGCTCAACAACATCTTCAGAATTCGGGAAAAACCTGTCGCAATCGAACTTGAAATACATCCTGTTGTTGAAAAAAGCCCTCACAACAGCGGATTCATGATCGCCGTTGGGATTTTCCGGAAAACAGAAATGGGTCATTGCGGGAAGGTCTATCCACTCCTGCTCCGAGTTCAGGACTTCCCATAATCTTTTGATATTTATACTGTTTATAAGCGATTTTCGCCTGTTTGAAATTTCCCTGAGAGCGTCCACAATCCTGTTCCTGCCCATAGACAGGTTAAGATTCATTTTGCACTTGTGAGAAAGCCGGTGCATGGAGAGGTTAACTTCCCGGTCCGTTTCGGTTAAGAGCTTAAGTCTTTGATTTTTAACCTCCAAAACAACCGCGCACATGATTTTCTGAGAGTCTATATACTCAACTATATTTCCTGATTCCATGAGTTTATAATAACAGTCGGGCTTTAAAAAGTCAACGCAGTTAGTTTCCATCCGGAAATGGCCCTTTTGTGCGATCTCTGTGTCAATCTGCGGGATTTCTTGTGCGGCATACATTGCGTATGCCTCCGCGCAATCCCTTGATTTCCTTGAGCTTGCCCAAAATTGCCTATTTCCGGATTGGAAACATAATTGTATCCATAATTTGTTTCCGGATGGACAATAGTTACATATGAAGTGACATATGCTTCAATTGTTTGACCTGGGGCTGCTTTTTATTATAATAGAATTTTTGTGTCTTTGTGGCTTCGTGCGAGAAAATGAAATTCTTCTGGTTCCGGTTTAACCGGGTTTGGAACATGTTGTGAAAGCTGTGAAATCGGTTAATTTAATAAAACCCTATTTTATCGAAAACCGCCTTGCAATAGCCGCAGGCCTGATCTGCCTCATAGCCGTAGATTTTCTGCAGCTTATAATTCCGCGCATAATAAAAAGGGTAGTCGATGATCTTACATTTTTCCGGGCAGATCCCGAAAAACTTGCCGTATATGCCTTATATATTATCAGTATTGCATTATTAATGTCTTTTTTCAGATATTTATGGCGAAAATATCTCATAGGCGCCTCAAGGATTGTGGAGGAAGGCTTAAGGAACAGGCTGTTTGCCCATATCCAGACCCTTTCTTCATCTTACTTTGACAGGACAAAGACCGGCGATCTCATGGCGCATGCCACAAACGACATACAGCATGTCAGAATGGCCATAGGAATGGGAATAGTCGCCTTGACTGACGCGGTAATTTTAGGCGCGGCAGCCATCGGTTTCATGGCCTATATCAATACAACTCTTACCCTGTTTGCTCTTATCCCGATGCCCTTGATTATTTTCGGAACAAGGTTTTTCAGCAGGAAAATGCACAGGCTTTACAAATCGGTTCAGGAATCCTTTTCCGAACTCACAGAAGCGGTGCGCGAACAGTTTGCAGGAATCCAGATAATCAAGGCTTATACACGGGAAAAAGAAGAGAGCACCTATATTGAAGCAAAGTCAAAAGATTACATCGACAGGAATATAAGGCTTGTCAGGATTACCGGCTTTTTTTTCCCCATGATGCTCCTTCTGTCAAATATAAGCCTTGCCATCGTGCTTTATCTTGGAGGAAGGCAGACAATATATTCTACAATAACGCCCGGCGATTTTGTGGCGTTCATAAACTATCTTGGTCTTATCACCTGGCCGATGATGGCAATGGGATGGGTCACAAATCTGATCCAGCGGGGGAAAGCATCCCTCGACAGGATAAACAGCATAATGGAAACCGCTCCCGAAATTCGCGATACCGGCGATGCAAAGAGAATAAAATACGGCGCAGGAGAAATAACCTTTGAAGATGTGACGTTTTCTTACAACCACGGCTCTCCCCCGGTCTTATCGGCCGTCAATATCAGTGTTGAAAAGGGAGAAATCCTTGGGATTGCAGGGCCTCCGGGAAGCGGAAAAACTTCTCTTTTAAGTCTTATTCCAAGGCTGTACGATGTTTCGGGCGGACGAATACTTATAGACGGTGAAGATATCCGCTCAATAAAACTTTCCGATATAAGGTCGATGATCTCTTTCATGCTCCAGGAGCCTTTTTTGTTTGACGGGACAATCCGCGACAACATTACCCTTGGAGACAGAAGCATAAAGGATTCCGGTCTGGAAGGTCTGCTGAAAAAAGCCTCTCTTTCCGGAACAATAAAGAATTTTCCGGCCGGCCTTGATACGATCGTGGGAGAAAAAGGAATTATCCTTTCAGGAGGCCAGAAGCAAAGAATTGCCCTTGCAAGATCGCTTCTCTCCGATTCACCCATACTCATTCTTGATGACCCGGTAAGCCAGGTGGATGCCGAAACAGGCTCTGCAATCATAAAGAATATAAGGTCCATGACGGAAGAAAAGACAATTATCATAGTTTCGCACCGTCTTTCGGCGCTCTCTTTTGCCGATAAGATAATCGTGATCGACAGAGGCAGGATCACGGAATCGGGAAACCATGCTTTCCTCATGGAGCTTGGAAAGTATTATGCGAAAACATTCCGAATGCAGGCTATCGAAGAGGAAATGAATGCGATTTAATTACGGATACGAGGAAGAAAAGCTTGGCAAGAATTACGACCTTAATCTGCTGAAAAGGCTTTTTATGTTTGGAAAGCCATACAGACTCCTTTTTTTCTGGACTGTGCTTCTTGTCATATCCATAACACTGCTCGATCTCTCCCTCCCGTACATAACCAAGATTGCAATAGACAGATACATAGTTCCGCGTGCGGTTCAGCATGGAAATATTCTGAAACCCGATGAAAACAAGGCAGGCTGTTACAGGGCAAGCTTAAACGATTCCGCTGTCCGCAATCTTCTTTCAAAGCGCGATATCGAATTTAAAGAGGAGGGCGCTTTTGCCCTTATCCCGCTTGATGAGATCAGGAAAATGGATAAGGGAGATATTTATATTTTAAGAAAAAATGATTTGAAGGGAGTCGGAATTGCGGCGGCCATTCTCCTTCTCCTTGTAACAGCCGGTTTCTGCCTCAACTTTTTTGAAACCATGCTGATGGAATATGCGGGACAGATGATAATGCACGATCTGAGGATGCGCCTTTTTAACCATATCCAGGCCCTTCCTGTTCCTTTCTTTGCCAAAAATACGACAGGAAGGCTCGTAACAAGGGTTACGAGCGATATCCAGAATATGCATGAATTTTTTACTTCCGTCATCGCCTTTGTTTTCAAAGACATCTTCCTTCTTGCGGGAATAATGATTGTGCTTATCGGTATAAACTGGAAGCTCGCCCTTGCGTCATTTACCGTCATTCCTTTTGTCATCCTTGCCTCATTCCGTTTTTCAGGCCAGGCAAGGGACGCCTTCAGGACGCTTAGAATCAAAATTGCCGAAATAAATTCAAGTATCGCCGAAACCATAGGCGGCATAAAGGTGATACAGCTTTCGGGGAAGGAAAATGAAAATTATGACAGATTCGAAAAGCTGAACCATGAAAACTATCTTGCAGGAATGAAACAGATCCGGGTTCTCGCGGTCTTTATGCCTTTAATAGAACTTCTCGGATCGGTTGCCGTCGCTTTAGTTATCTTTTACGGCGGAATCAGCGTTCTTGATGAAAAAGTAACCCTTGGCGCACTGGTCGCTTTCATATCCTACATGAAAATGTTCTTCAGGCCCATAAGGGATATAGCCGATAAATACAATATCCTTCAAAACGCCATGTCATCGGCTGAAAGAATATTCATCATCTTAGATACAAACGACACAAACGATACAAAGGATACAAAAGACGGAGAATCCGAATCTTCCGTATTATTAACCGACCGGTTGAAATTCGATAAAATAAAAAGCGTCGAATTCAGGAATGTTTCATTCGGCTATGTTCCGGGAGAAGAAGTGCTTTCAAATATCTCGTTTGACATGAAGGCCGGCGAAAAAATCGCGATCGTCGGACCAACCGGAACCGGGAAAACAACCCTTCTTAATCTCCTGATAAGATTTTATGAACCTTCATCGGGACGGATTCTTATAAACGGAACCGGCACAAAAAAGATTCCTCCCTCTTTCCTGAGGTCGAAAATGGCCATAGTCATGCAGGATTCTTTTTTGTTTTCGGGGACAGTGCGTGAGAATATTGCAAGGGGAAAGAGCGGCATCACGGATAAGGATATGGATTACATCATGGATGTTTCAAATTGCAGGAAGATAATTGAGAGGCTCCCCCATGGTCTTGATACCGTATTATCTGAAGGAGGAAAATCGATTTCAAGCGGGGAGCGCCAGCTCATATCTATAGCAAGAGCTTTAGCCCGCGACCCTGAAATCATCATGCTTGATGAGGCTACATCCTATGTCGACTCGGAAACGGAACTGCAGATCGAAACTGCATTGAACAATCTCATGGAAGGCAGAACTTCAATCATTATTGCACACCGCCTGACGACTGCCCGAAGGGCGGACAGGGTAATTGTATTAAATAAAGGAAGGTTAATAGAATCCGGAACCCACCAGGAGCTGATGAAAATGAATGGATTTTATTACAGGCTGAACAACATATAAAAAGAGACCTTTTCATAACCCAAAGGTCTCTTTTTATGGAAATGGATAAAGAATCAGCCTATGGCGTCTTTTAATGCTTTTGCAGCAGAAAATTTTGCGGCTTTTCTTTTTTCGATCTTGATCTCAGCCCCAGTCTGGGGATTTCTTCCGATTCTTGCTTTTCTTTCTTTTACCTTGAAGGTGCCGAATCCTGCCAGCTTGATTTCATCCCCTTTTTTCAAGGCAGCGATCATGCTGTCAAATATGCAATCAACAACCGCCTTTGCCTCTTTGGACGTACCTACAATACCTGCAACTTCAGTTACTAAATCGGCTTTGTTCATATTCTCTCCCCTTTTCAAAGTTTTTTAAAAAAATTTGCTGCATGATTAATAACACGTTATTTGTACACCTTGTCTTTAACATACTCTTGACCTTTTTCCCGTATATACTTTTTTCATGACATTAAGTCAATTGTTTTGGGAATTTTCCGAAGAACATACCTCACCCGGCCACGGATTAAGCTCTCATACTGCTTTTTTCAAATAAAGAACTATGCTTTTCCCGAAAAAAGGATTCAACAGCCCATCAAGAAAGCATGTAATCTTCGGCTTTTTCATAAGGTCCCAGACCAGAAACCGGTGATAAAGATTTACTATCCTGCTGTCGTTTCTTGTCGGGCCGGTAAGGCATTTTATCCACCAGTAAGGCGTATGAAGGCTGTGCGCAAAATGTGAAGCCCAGAGTTTTGCCCCTGAACTTTCAAGAAGGCTTACAAGTTCATTTTTTTTATATATGCGGATATGTCCCCTGTCCGCGGTATGGTATTCATCTGAAAGAGCCCAGCATATCTTTTCAGGCATATACCTTGGAACACTCACTACAAGGTTGCTGCCGGGTTTCAAGACCCTCATGATCTCAAAAACGGCCGTTTCATGGTCGGGTATATGCTCAAGAACCTCGGAGCAGATAACAAGATCAAATGAGTTGTTTTTAAAAGGCAGATTGTTTACATCGGCAGCCGAAAGAGCCCAAACTCCTCCGCCGTGCTCGCCGACTTTTTCATGGAAATTAAGCTTTCCCCTTGCCTCTACCATGTCATCGAAATTTACATCCGCCCCCACAGCCGTAACGCCTTCAATACGGAAAGCCTCACAGATATGGCGCCCCGACCCGCATCCTATATCAAGTATTTTAGCGCCCGGCTTCACGGAAAGCCTTTTAAACTCCACGGTAATCACAAATAACCTCTCTGTATGCCTCAACCGTTTTTTCTGCGGCTCTTTTCCATGTGAAATTATCCTGTACCCTTTTATATCCGGCCAGGCCGAACTTATTAGCCAATTCGGGGCTGTCGAGAAGATCCTTAATCGCTTCTGCCAGCAAAAGGTGATCGGCGGGAGGAACAAGTATGCCCGCATCTCCCACTACCTCGGGAAGAGCTCCGCCGGTGGTGCTTATCACCGGAACACCGCATGCCATAGCCTCTCCGGCAGGAAGGCCGAATCCTTCATAAACGGAAGGAACAACTGCCATCGCCGCCCTTGCATACTGCCGGACAAACTCGCCGTCACCTATCCGGCCGGTAAAGGTGACCAGGTGCCCGATCCCCAGAGTTTTTATAAGTTTTACTACAGCGCCGTTTTTCTTCGGTGTCCCGACTACAATGAGCCTTACCTTGCGGGTTTTTGATATTTCGGCAAGAGCCCTAAGCAGATAAAAAAGACCTTTTAACGGTGTATCGGCGCTGTTTGTAACGATAATTCTTCCCTTTTCCCTTTCAATCCCGGAAACCGGATAAAAAATATCCGTATTGATGCCGTTCGGGACAATCCTGAACCTGTTTAGAGGTATATCAAACTCCCTGCTGATATCGTTCCCGGCACACTCCGATACGGTAATTATACGGGAAAATGCCCTTGCAACCCTTTTCTGCATTCCTATGAAAGAATACCAGCGCATCTGTTTTGCTTTTTTCCATAAGGATGAGAGGGTGGAAATTGATATATCCCTGTCGATTGTAACCGGATGATGTATGGTTGCGGTTGTAGGAACCTTCCTGCTTATGGCCCAGATTCCGTATGAAAGGCACTGGTTGTCATGCACTACGTCATAATTATTGAATTTGTTTTTTAAAAAATTGCAAGCCCTTACACCGAACGTAAAGGGCTCGGGAAAACCCATTGTCGATACACCGAGCCACTCGTAAAGATTTAACGGGTCTGAAAGCTCTTTTAAAGATGGTACCCTGAAGGGATCTTTTTCATTGTACAGGTCAAGACACGGAATGTGGTGAACCGGGATATCCTTGTCAAGAAGCGGATCGGGAGGGCCCGATACAACTTCAACATGATGCCCCAGGTCTTTTAATGCGCGGCTTAAGTTCTTAAGATAGACCCCCTGCCCGCCGCAATGAGGATTGCTCCTGTAACTTAAAAGACATATTCTTAATTTTTCCGGTTCTTTCATATTTATTCTTGACCTGCAAACGACTTGGATTCTAAAATGAATGCCTGAGAAAAATTTCACATATTTTCATGAAAAGCAAGGAATGATTGTCGGGTAAAAAATCAAATTACAGACGGGAAAGTAAAAATGAAGCTTCCGGGAAAAGTAACTCTTATTGAAGTCGGCCCGCGCGACGGATTTCAGCTTGAAAAAAAATTAATCCCGACGGAATTAAAACTCCGGATAATAAACGGGCTTCTTGATGCAGGTATAAGGAGCATTCAGGTAACATCATTTGTAAACCCTGCCGTCGTTCCCCAGATGGGAGATGCCGAAGAGCTGATAAAACTTCTGCCTGAAAATAATGATGCGGCTTTCAGCTGCCTCGTTCTGAATGAAAGAGGGCTGCACAGAGCTCAAAAAGCCGGTATGAAAAATGTTGAAATATCGGTCTCCGCAAGCGACACGCACAGCAGGAAAAATACCGGCATGCCTTATGAAGCGGCTTTTAAATCGGCTCAGAAGATGATCGAAGAAGCAAAATCACATAAAATGCAAATACGGGCCGGAATTCAGTGCGCTTTCGGATGCGCTTACGAAGGAAGCATACCTGCCGACCGTGTGATCGCAATCGCCGGAAAATATGCCGAATCAGGCGCGGATATGATAGCCGTATCCGACACGACCGGAATGGCTGATCCACTTTCAGTAAGAACGCTTATAGAAAAATTACAGGCAGTCACGCATAATTTACCCGTTGTTCTACATCTTCATGATACACGGGGCTTGGGACTCGCAAATGTATTAGCCGGACTTGAAAGCGGGATCACCCATTTCGACACGGCTCTTGCGGGCGTGGGAGGATGTCCGTTTGTTCCCGGAGCAGCCGGAAACATTTCGACTGAAGATACCGCATACATGATGGAATCTATGCATATTAAGACCGGCATTGATATCGGAAAGGTTGCGGCCTGCTCCCTTGAACTTGAAGCTTTTTTTGAAAAAAAATTCCCGGGAAAAATTCACCGCCTTTATTCCCGCGACAAGGCATTTTAGACGCACTCGTAAAAAGTCGTAAAAGCTTAATAATTTTATATAACCACGAAGAACACGAAGCAAACGAAGATGAAAAGATTATATATTTTTTCCCTCCTTCGTGACCTTCGTGGTAAAAAAATTGTACTTTTTACGAAGCCGTCATTTTTATTTGCAATAAAATCAGGCTTCATGCTATTAACAACTATCAGTAAAATAATTTGATATAAGGTAGAATCATGATATTAAAAAGCGAACGACTATATCTCAGGATGCCCGTTCAGGAAGATGCGCCTTTACGCCATGAATGGTTTAATGATCCGCAGTTCACAAGGCTTTATCTCGGGCGCCCCACCTATACGACATACAAGCAGATAGAAGAAGAGGTGAAGTTTGCCGCTCTGCCGGCCTCTTACACAGGAATGATGGAGCTTGCCCTTTTGACTACGGACAACAACAGGTACATAGGAAATACTTTTTTCAGGAAGATCAACATGGCTGACCGCAGCGCGGAGTATGGGATATTCATCGGAGCCCAGGATCTGTGGGGGGGGCATTTCGGAACCGAGGTTACCCGGATAATGGTGGATTATGGGTTTAACGAGCTTGGTTTCAACCGGATATGGCTTACGGTGCTTTCCTTCAACCACAGGGCGATAAGCTGTTTTGAAAAGTGCAGTTTCAAAAATGAGGGCGTTTTCAGGAAGGCAATCTTTTCGGGCGGCACATTTAATGATGTATACAGCATGTCGATTCTTGAAGAAGATCATATTCAGAAGTGATTTTTCCCTTTTTATATCAAACCGGAAACAAAAGTGGAGAGGACGGAAATCTTATGAAAAAGCATCTTATCAATTTCAGGCTCATGTTTATCTGTCTTTTTGTTTTCATCCTGGCATTAAACCTGAACACGCCTGCTTTCGGATTTTTCAAATCCGACTACCAGGAAGGGCTGGCTGCATTCGAAAACAAGGAATATGAAAAATCTTTCCAGTTCCTGCAGAAAGTCCTCAAAAAAGATCCCAAAAGTATCGAGGCAAACCAGCTTCTTGGGTTTGTATATTTCCAGCTTAACAGGCTCAAAGAAGCAGAAACCGTTTTCCTTGAACTTCAAAAGATAAGTAAAAATAACGACAGGATATTCAGAGGCCTTGGCTGGATATATTTCCTGTACGGGAAAAACGACGAGTCAAAAAAATATTTTAAAGAAGAAATAGGCTGGGCCAACAATCATTTCAATAATTCCGACTACGATCAATACTATTCACATGGAGACAAAGCTTACATCGAATCTACATACTCTGACGGAAACTATGGCCTTGGCCTGCTGGCAAAAAGAGTCGGCGATTATAAAACAGTCGTAATCCACCTTGAAAATGCAATAAAAAAACACAATGAATTCAGTGAAAGAAGTGAAATTATAACCGCCCTGGGTGATTGTTATCTGGAACAGCTCAAATATTCCGATGCCTCCGCCTTTTATTCCAGGGCTGTTTCGGAAAACAGGAAAAACCTGACGGCGCATCTCAAGCTTGCCTGGTCTTACTATTATGACAAAAAGTACGATATGGCAGAAAAAGCCTTCGAAAAGGCGCAGGATACGGTTAAAGAATCGGTTGAAGCGGTGTATGGCCTTGCCCTGAGCAGGAATATGCTGGGAAGATCCGACAAGGTAAGAGAAAACCTTGCATCCGGAATAGCATTAAGCCCTTATTACATGGACAATCCGACAGTCCACGATATAATCGAAAAGAAAACCGAACTCCGCTCCCTCTGGAAAGACTTCGGACTTGCTTACTATAAATCAGGATATTACGCGGCGGCCATTTACAAGCTCGACGGTTATCTTGAAAAAACCAATCCGAATGATTTCGACGCCCTGGTTGCCGCAGGGTGGTCATACAGATGGCTGGGTTATCTTGACAAGGCCATAGATTCGTTCAACGCCGCATTGAAACTCAATGCAAAAGCGGACGAACCTTACGTGGGACTCGGTTCGGCGTATCTTACGTACGGCAAGACCTCAGAATCGGCGGATTCTTTCAGCAAGGCTCTTTCAGTAAATTCAAACAGCGCGATTGCATATAACGGCCTTGCCTACCTTTACAGCTACCAGAAAGACGCTAAAAAAACCGAGGATGCGTTAAAGAAGTCGCTTTCAATAAAGAAAGACTATTTTGACTCTCAGGCGTTTCTGGCAAATCTTTACCTCTCACAGAAAAGATACGCCGAAGCGGCAAAGGAATATGAGAATGTTCTTAAAATCAACAAAACGCTCGTCGCTCCTTTAAACGGCCTCGGATGGTCGTATTATTATTCGGGGCGTTTCACAGATGCCCGCAAGTCTTTCGAAGAATCAAGAAAGCTCAATCCCTACCTTGCAGAGGCTCATTACGGGATAGGGCTCACCTGCTCAAAGCTCGGGGATAAGGAGAGTTCAAAAGCTGAATTCGTTACCGCGATTCAGATCTGGCCGTATTATTCGCACACAAAAGATCTTGTTGATATCATAAAGGCAGACAAGAGCTGGTCGGATCTTTATATGACGCTCGGCTGGAGTTACTATTACAACCTGCAGTACGCTGCTGCCCTCGATGCATTTAAAGAATCCCTGAAAGATAAACCCGGAGATCTTTTAGCGCTCCGCGGAATCGCATGGTCAAACTACTGGGTAGGCCAGCTCGACACGGCATATTCAAATTTCCAGGAAATCCTGAAAAAGGATCCGGGCGACCTCGATGCAATGGTCGGAACCGGGTGGGTTCTCTTTTATAAAGGAAAAGATGATGAGGCCCTCGAGATATTAAAGAAAGCCGTAAAAAAAGAGCCGAAACTTACAAACGCCATGCGCACAATGGCCGCCATATATTTCAAAGGCAAAAACTACAAGGAAGCCGACTCTATCTACAAGAAAATCGCTGAACTTGAACCTCAGGCTACCGATGCCCACAACAATCAGGGGTGGTTGCTTTACAAGGAGCAGAAATATAAAGAAGCGATCGGAAAATTCAACGAATCGATTCGGATTTACCGTTACCTTGGAGAGCCGCATTATGGGCTTGCGCTATGCTATTTGAAAACCGGGGATATAGACAAGGCAAAAGAGTCGTTCACTACGGCAATTTATTTCTATCCCGCCTATATGGACGGAAAAGAGCTTTATGAAATAATCGACAATAACCCGAAGCTGAAGGAACTGAACCTGGCGCTGGGCTGGAGTTACTACTATAACTACTATTACGATGCAGCCAGGTTTCACTTTAACAGAGCTCTGAAATCGGATGCCGCCGACCGTGACGCACTGCTCGGCCTTGGCACAATTTCTTATGTCCTCGGTGATTTCAAGGCATCCGTAGAAACCTTTGGTAAACTGGTTGAAGGACTTCCCAAAACCTCAGAGTCCTGGGATAAGTGGAGTTACATGCAGGACAATCTCGGCTGGAGCTATTTTTATTCAAAGGATTATAACAAATCCCTTGAGACTTTCAGGCGGCTCGATGGTTATCACCCGAAAATCAAATATATAGCGCCGGTTAACGGGCAGGCATGGAGTCTGCTTCAGGCAGGAAATAAGTCTGAAGCCGAAAAGTTGTTCCGGGAATCTCTTAAGATAGTTCCTGGAAATTACAGCGCTGAAATGGGAATTAAATCCTTAAAAAAATGAAATTTCTTACAAAAAAACAAAAAATAAAATGCATCCTTGAAGGCGAGGGGGCGGATCCCTGCCCCCCGCCCGGGGACAACGGGCTCCAAATTTGTGAAAATCACATCAAAGAACTGAATAAAACTCTTCTGAATTTAAGAGTTGCCGATTACATACGGGAAAATTTCATGATGAAAGATGAAGAATCTTTTCTCTTTGACCGGAGAAATGGCTCAGTATACTCTCTCAACCAGACAGGAACCTTTATCTTCAGCCTGATATTATCAGGAAAGGATTTTTGTACTATTCTGGAACAAATGGCGGATGCCTTTGATACAAACCCGGTTACGGACACACTTTATGACTGCAACAGGTTCGTCGGGGAGATCCTTAAATTAGGGCTGTTGACTCCCAAAGATGCTGTCTGAGATTCTGAACATTCACGTCGCCATAACAGGATTATCCGCTGCAGATAACCCCTATCCCGGCCTTGGGATAGCCCGGTCTTTGAGATACACTAATGAATTCGGGGGATCGATCAGCGGCTTTGTTTTTGAGCCTCTTTCAAATGCGGCTTATAATAACGCTGTTTTTGACCGCATATATCTTGTTCCTTACCCTGCGGCAGGCCATGAAGCTCTTTTTGACCGCATCTCTGAAATAAACAGGAAGCATCCGGTAGACGTGATAATTCCGGCTCTTGATTCCGAGGTGCTGGTTTATACCCAGATTGAAAAACGGTTAAACGAAATTGGAATCAGACTTCTTCTGCCCCCTGTTTTCAGTGTAAAACAAAGTTCCAAAAACCTCCTTTACGAGTTCGGGTTAAAACATGGCATCGTTGTGCCGGAAACATTTATCTTGAACAGCGCGGAAGAGATCAGGCCAAGAAGCTCCGATACCGGAATTCCTTTTTTACTGAAAGGCGTTCTGAGCGACGCCAGGATATGCAGATCGGTTGAGCAGGGAGAATCCGAGTATATAAATCTTTTTGACCTCTGGGGCTATCCGATCCTGATGCAGCAGCATATTGCCGGTGAGGAGTTTGACGTTATAGCCCTTGCAGATAAAAATTCGGAAACCGCAGGCGCGCTTGTCATGAAAAAATCAGGATTAACCGATAAGGGAAAGGCTTTTGCAGGGGTCACCGTAGAACACCCGGCCCTTATAGAGATCACCGGAAAGATTTTAAAATGCCTGAAATGGGTCGGTCCTGTTGAATGCGAATTTGTCTGTGAAAAAGAAAGCGGCACTCCCTACCTCATAGAAATCAACAGCCGCTTCCCGTCCTGGCTTTATCTCGCGGCAGAGAGCGGACAGAACCTGCCACTCCTGACACTCAAGCTTGCCCTTGATATTCCTTTTGAATCGCTGAAAAGCTACCAGACTGGCAAACTCTTCTTCCGCACCGTAACCGACACCGAGCTCTCCCCCGTAAAACTGATGGAGCTCGCAGCTTTCGGGGAGGTGCATTTTTGATTATCGCGGTAACAGGCTTAAACACGGCAAGCGATCCCTCCTCCGGTTATGGAGTCATCAAATCCCTCAAAAAGGCAAATCATGAGGGATTTAAAATCGCCGGGCTGGCATATGAACCCTATGAAACGTCCCTTTACGACAAGGATCTGGCAGACAAGGCTTTTCTCATTCCCTCACCGTCTGAAAACAGGAAAGAGTTCATAAAACGTATTTCTTCCATAAAATCAGGCTATGGTCTCGACATACTGATACCGAATCTTGCATTTGATATTCCGGCTGTTGCCGATCTTGCCCCTGAGTTGAAGCGCATGGGCATCGATACCCTTCTTCCCGGCAGGAACGCTCTTAATAAAATCATGGGGAAGACGCCTGCCCAAAACTCGGTAAATCCGGAGGCAACCTCATTGCCGGGTAACAGAGCAACCGGCCGGGATCAGGCCCTTTTTGCCTCTCTTGTAAAAAACCCGGTGCAGAGTCCGTCAACAGTATCAGCTTTCTCTCCAGATATGTTCTCAACCGCGCTCCTTGCGGACAGGGAAAGCAATCTTGCAGGCATAGTTTCCGTCAAAAAGCTGGTGGTATCAAAGGGCGGAAGCATGTGGATGGGGCTCTCGGTCGAAACCGGGGATTTTGCCTTAAAGGTTGAAAAGTTTGTCAGAGAAACCGGATGGGTCGGCCCCATGACAATAAATACGGTCAGCAATGAAAGGGGCCTTTCGTACATTTCAGGAATACATCCGGGATTTCCGGACTGGATAAATTTCGCGGCAGGCGCCGGAGTCAATCTCCCTGCTGCCCTTATCGGCATTTTAACCGGAAAGGAAATACACCATTCTTCTTTCAGGGCAGAACCCGGAAGGCTTTTTGTGCGCATGTCCGTGGATATAGTAACGGACATAAAAAGGTTCGGAGCTTTTTCTTTAACAGGGGAACTTGAAACATGACGAAAAAAAAAGCAAAAAAACCATATGTAAAACCTTCGATAAGCAGAATATCCTTTTCGGACAGCCTTAAATTCAAAGGGAAGTCTTCGGCATCATCCTCCTTTGATGAAATAGAAGGCTATCCCGTAAAAAAGCTTACCGAGGATTTCGGATCGCCCCTTTTTGTCGTTTCAGAAGCGATTCTGCGAAGCCGCTACCGGGACCTTTATGAGGCATTTTCAAAACGGTATCCGAAAACGACTATAGCCTATTCATATAAAACGAATTATCTTTCCGGCATATGCGCTGTTTTACACCAGGAAGGAGCCTGGGCGGAGGTGGTATCGGGCTTTGAATATGAAATGGCAAGACGCCTCGGCATTACAGGAGAGAAAATTGTCTTCAACGGCCCTTACAAGAAGCCGGCAGATCTGGCAAGAGCCTTTTCGGAAGGCGCAACCGTCAACCTTGATTCATACGATGAGTTCAACACGGCAAAGCAGGTAGCCGAAACGCTGGGAAGGCCGTCAAAGGTCGGAATCCGCGTAAACATGCAGCTCAATTACCCTGCATGGGACAAGTTCGGTTTCAGCCTGGAGGATGACAGGGCATACGACATCTGCAGGCAGATCTCTCAGAATAAGTATCTGAAACTGACCGGCCTTCATTGTCACACCGGAACCTTTATCATAGATCCCGGAATATACAGGAGGCTCATTGAAAACCTCATATCCCTTGCCGTAAAAGCGGAAAAAATCCCCGGTGTTGCAATTTCATATCTCGATATAGGGGGAGGATTTGCATCAGGCAACACTCTTTTAAGCCAGCTCATGCCCGGACAGACAACATCTCCCGCACCCGACCACTACGCGGAAGCTGTCTGCGATGTTCTGAACAAAAGAGCAAATGAGCTTAAAAACAGCCCAGCGCTGTTCATGGAGCCGGGTCGCAGCATAGTGGATGAAAGCATGTTTCTTCTTTCAAAAGTCGTATCGGTGAAAGAGACCGCTTCCGGAAACAGATTCGCCATAATTGACGCCGGTGTCAATCTGCTTCCCACGGCATACTACTACAAACATGACGTGATCTCGGACAGGGAAGGTCCGGCGGAACAGGTTGATGTTTTCGGGCCGCTCTGCATGCAGATCGACGTTGTAAGAAGAGGCGCATCCCTTCCCGCCCCGAAGCCCGGCGACATAATTACTATCAAAAATGTCGGGGCATACAACTTTTCCCAGTCAATGCATTTCATATTCTTAAAGCCTGCCGTAATCTTACTTGGGAGCGGCGGCATAGATGTCTTAAGGCGAGCTGAAACCTATGAAGATGTGAAAGGACTTGAAAATATTCCCAAAAGGCTTCTTAAGGCAAAGTCCGGCAATGATTGACAGGGCAAAGCTCAATCTGTTTTTTTCCGCGTTTTCGGTCTATTGGCAAAAAGGATGCGAAAAGCATGTTCCGTTTCTCTGGACGGATGTAGTTCTGCGCTCTTACGGCCAGGTGCTTTTTGCGGACAATCCTTTAACCGGCATCTGCATGATTTCGGCAATCGGGATCATATCATCAAGAAACCTATTTTTTTCTTTCCTCGGAGCGGCAATCGCATCAGTTTTCGCCCAAGCCTTAAGAAAAGACAAACGATACATACTGCACGGTATTTTCGGATTCACGGGGGTAATGCTCGGTATATTCTGGAGCTGGTACTTCTATGTTACGGCCGTTTCCGTCGCTCTCTTTGTCTTCATGGTTATACTCGCTGTTTTTCTCCAGTCAGCTATGATGAAGCTTTTATCAAACGGGCGTTTCAATCTTCCCGTAATGAGTCTTCCCGGCACCCTTATTTTTATCCTTTTTCTTTCAGCTATTTATACGCTTGCGGCGAAAGGAGTCTCCTTCCCGATTATTTCATCCGGAGCGGAAACCCTGATCACGGCTGAACCGGAAGGATTGCTCAATATCCTTATGTCTTACAACCTTCATGTCTGGGGAATAATATTTCTGGGGATTCTCATAAATTCGAGGATCAGCTTCGGAAGCGGCCTGTTTTTTGTGACGGCAGGCTATCTTCTGACAATAATGACCCCTTTCTTAACGGATGTAAATCGTGATCTTTTTCTGGGATTCAACATACTCCCGGTTTCAGTCGCCATGTTCGGAGTCTTTATTGTTGCCACAAAGAGAGCTTTTCTTTATTCTCTCATTGCTTTTCTCTTATGCGCAGCATTGACCCTGCTTTTAAATAAATACCTTTCGCCGTTTTATATTCCGTTTCTGACTCTTCCCTTCAACATTACGGTAATCGCTCTGCTTATCGCTGCCAGAATCATAAACCCGGAAGTCTCAGGCCTTTTTCCGGTACGGCTTGCTTCTGTCACCACGCCGGAAAAGATACTTAAAGATCATGAGACTGTACGCAATAACCTTGATTCCCTTAAATTTGCCTATCCTTTCAGCCACGTGCCGAATCCATTATCCGCAAAAGGAGAAAGCAGGCAGTTTCTCGATATCATCAAATCTGCAGATAAAATCAGCATTCTTTCCGGCGCCGGGACAAGCACCGACTCAGGAATTCCCGACTTCAGGGGAAATTCCGGCTTCTGGGATAATTTCAGCGCGCGGGATTTTACCTACCGGAATTTCATGGCCGACAATGAAATCCGAAAAAGATACTGGGACATGGACCGCCTTTTTTACAGGATGGTCATGAAATCAGGGCCCAACGAAACCCACAGGGCGGCAAAACGCCTGGATGACATACGAAAACTTGCCTGCGTTGTGACGCAGAATGTCGATGGCCTTTTTCAGCAGGCAGGAGTCGATCCTGCAAAAGTCATCGAAGTGCATGGTACAATACACAGGGCGCGCTGCATAAACTGCGCAAAAAGTTACAGAAGGGAAGATATCTTCGCAATGTTAAACGGAGGCCATGAAATACCTTTATGTAAAAGCTGCAACGGCCATTTAAAACCCGAAACGGTTCTCATGGGAGAAACACTTGAAAAATCTTTAATAGGGGAGGCACTTTTCAGGATTCTCACATCCGATCTTCTTATCGTGATAGGCACCAGCCTGATGGTGGATCCGGTGGCATCGATTCCCGATCTTGCCTGGCAAAAGGGAGTTAAAATAATCATAATCAACCTTTCCCAAACTCCGAAAGACGGACTTGCAGATATGATTATCCGGAAAAACAGCGCAAAATTTTTCAAAGAAATCCTTAATTATATTTGACTTCCATAAGGAAGAGGCCGTGTGGAGGAGCCGTAGCGCAAGCCCTGCTGCGATCCCTTGACCCGAGTATTTCTTTAATATCTCCGGACGAAATTTTTCCGAGCCCGGCGCAAACAAGAGTGCCGACAATGTTTCTTACCATGAATCTTAAGAATCCGTCCGCCTCGATTTCAAAAACAATAAGGTCCTCGTTATTTTTAAAGAGCCTTGCTTTGAAAACGGTTCTTACAGTGCCTTTCCTGGGACTCCCGGCTCCTTCAAAGGCTTTGAAATCATGGGTTCCGGCAATACAGACGGACGCTGATTCCATTGCATCAAGAAGCAGAGGCTTTTTTATATGCCAGGCATAATCCCTTCCTACGGCAGCCGGAACCATCCTGTTTAATATCCTGTAATTATATACCTTGCTTTTTGCATCGTACCGGGAATGGAACTTTTCATGAACCTGCGCACATTCTCTTATTACTATGTCACCGGGAAGAAGGCTGTTCAAGCCTTTAAAAAAAACTTCAGGTTCAAGCCTTGTATCGCAGATAATGTTCGCAACCTGGCCGAGAGCGTGCAATCCCGCTTCAGTCCTGCCTGCGCCTTTAAGAGTCACCTTC
>JAUYEO010000255.1 GCA_030689795.1 Desulfobacterales bacterium
TTTTAAGTCACTTCGCTAAATCACAAGAACTCGGGCTAACGCCCTCAAACAGCTTGTGATTTTTAACGCTCAGTTCCTTAAAAATCTATTCCCCAAAAATCTCAAATCCGTTCGCATATGACTTTTTACGAGAGCATCAAATATAAGAATCATATTTTCAACGAACAATATATAAAGGATATAGTTTGAAAATGAAACGGGAAATTTCTCACAGGCTGTTTGAAGAGGCAAAAAAACTGATTCCGGGCGGAGTCAACAGCCCGGTGCGTGCATGTAAATCTGTCGGATCCGAGCCGGTATTTATAGACCGGGCCGAGGGTTGCATGGTTTATGATGCGGACGGAAACGGTTATATTGATTATATCGGTTCCTGGGGGCCCATGATCCTCGGGCACAGGCATCCTGCCGTGGTTGAGGCAATAAATTCGGCTTTGAAAAAAGGAACCAGTTTCGGCGCTCCGACCGAACCTGAAATCAGGCTTGCGGAAATGATCATAGAAGCCGTGCCTTCCGTTGAAATGGTTCGCATGGTCAATTCAGGGACAGAAGCCACAATGAGCGCGATCCGCCTTGCGCGGGGCTTTACAGGAAGGGATATGATTATCAAGTTCGACGGATGTTATCATGGGCATTCGGACTCTCTTCTTGTTGAAGCAGGATCGGGCGTGGCGACTCTCGGTATTCCCGGAAGTCCCGGAGTTCCGGAATCTTTTGTCGCGGGCACGTTATCCCTTCCCTATAATGATATCAACAGTATTAAAGAGGCCATGGCAAAGCACGGCTCAAAAGTCGCATGTATTATTGTCGAACCTGTTGCCGGAAACATGGGCCTTGTGCTTCCTGCAGACGGATTTCTGGAGGCTTTGCGGGAGGTAACTGAAAAATACGGAAGTCTTCTCATATTTGATGAAGTAATGACGGGCTTCAGGGTGGCTTACGGAGGCGCGCAGTCACTGTATAAAATTATGCCTGATCTGACGTGCCTTGGAAAGATCATAGGCGGCGGCCTTCCCGTGGGAGCGTACGGCGGGAAGCGTGAAATAATGGAGCAGATCGCCCCCCAGGGGCCGGTCTACCAGGCCGGGACGTTGTCCGGCAATCCCCTTGCAATGGCCGCAGGAATTGCAACTTTAACGGAGCTTAAGAAGCCGGGTTTTTATGACCTGCTGAACGACAGATCGGAAAAACTTTTATCCGGACTCGCCGAAGCTGCGCGTAAGTCAGGTATAAAAGTTTCTTCAGCAAGAGCAGGTTCCATGCTCGGCATGTTTTTTACGGAAAGGAAGGTTATTGACTATAAAAGCGCAAAGACGAGCGATCTTAAAATGTTTTCCGCTTTTTACAGGGAGATGCTGAATGAGGGGATCTATCTTGCGCCTTCCCAGTTCGAGGCTCTTTTTGTATCTTCGGCTCACGGAGATGATCATATCATGCGCACAATTGAAGCAGCCTGGAAAGTAATGCAGAGGTTGAGGTGACAGGCGTAAGGCATTCCGCCATAATGATTGGCGGACCTTCGGGAGGCTTGAGGCGAAAGGCGAAAGAACGTGAATCGTGGATCGTTAATCGAGTTACGAACAACGAACCACGAAGTACGAAGTACGATATTCGAAATTCGAAGTACGATGTACTATCAACGGAGGCAGTATGGGGAATAATTTCAAAGCTACGATTTTACTTGCCGTAATGACGGCTTTTATTGTCCTGGTCGGGCAGATGATGGGCGGCACAGGCGGAATGATAATCGCTCTTTTTCTCGCGGCGGGAATGAATTTTTTCAGCTACTGGTTTTCAGGCAAGATTGTATTAAGGATGTATAAAGCGCAGGAGGTGACCCCTGATGAGACGCCTCAGGTATATGATATAGTCCGGAAACTTGCGGTGCGTGCCGGGCTCCCGATGCCGAAAATTTACGTGATACCCGAAAAATCGCCCAATGCCTTTGCTACCGGAAGGAATCCTGAACATGCGGTTGTTGCGGTCACGGAAGGACTTCTTGAGCTGATGAACAGGGAAGAGATCGAAGGCGTTCTTGCCCACGAGCTCGCGCATATAAAAAACCGCGACATACTGATAGGTTCGATTGCCGCAACTCTTGCCGGGGCGATCATGGGGATTGCCAGCATGGCGCGGTGGTCGGCAATTTTCGGAGGAGCAAGAAGCGATGATGATGAGGGCGGAGGAGGCGTCATCGGCCTTATTGTAATGTCCATTATAGCTCCTGTTGCTGCAATGCTGATCCAGATGGCTATTTCCCGGTCCAGAGAATATATGGCTGATGCAGCGGGAGCAGGCTTTGCAGGTAATCCGAAAGGACTCTCCGGTGCACTGGCCAAACTTGGAGCCTATTCCGGAAGGCTTCCAATGAAGGCCAACCCGTCGACAGCCCACATGTTTATTGTGAATCCGCTTTCCGGAAGAAGCCTGATGAGTCTTTTTTCGACCCATCCTCCTCTGGAAGAAAGAATAAGCCGACTCGGAGGTATCCGGACTGAAGAAAAGAATGATGATTCCGGAATCAACAGGGGCGAACAGGAGGCTAAATCTTTCTGGGACGGACTTTCCCGCTGACAAAAGATTATATATTTTTTCTCTCCTTCGTGACCTCGTGGTAAAAATTATCCTTTTTACGACCTCATCAAGGTTGACGGTCTCGTAAAAAGTCATATGCGAACGGATTTGAGATTTTTGGGAAATAGATTTTTAAAGAACTGAGCGTTAAAAATCACAAGCTGTTTGAGGGCGTTAGCCCGAGTTCTTGTGATTTAGCGAAGTGATTTAAAAATCCCCAAAAAACTCATTAAGTGAGCATATTTCGACTTTTTACGGGACCATCAAGGTTGATTTATTACACTATTATGTCAAAAAATCGGATTAAATAAAAATAAATGCACACCACTATATATTGGGGTCACATTTTGCTTGACATACAAGAAATGTTTGTTTATAGGTTTTTCAGTAATGATTGCAGTGGCTCACTGTTCCATATTTCAATATTGTGATTCCAACATGTTATGATGCTGCTTAAGGGTCATTCCGGAAAGGAATTTTGAAAATTTTATGTAACGATACCGGAAATTGAAAATATTGAGGAGGAGCCGGCAGTGATCGATATTTCAAGCGATGAGGGGCTTGTTGACAAGTATATCAGCGAGAACAAAACTGAGCCTGCCGTCAAGTTGCTGTTTGACATAATAACAATATGCGCAAAGGAAAAGAATTTTTCAAAGGCTGAATCTTTAAGGGAAAAGCTCATGGAAGTAGACCCGATGGCTCTGAGCGAAATCATAAGGTCTGCTGAAATAATAGAGGAGGAAAAAAGCGGATCTCTTGATAAAGCCCACATGGATATCTGGTCCGGACTTTATGGGAAACTGACTCCGGAAGAGTCAAATGCTCTTTTCTATTCGATGAAAGAGGTTGTTTATGACGCCAATGAACCTGTTTTCAAAAAGGGCGATCATAACTCGATGCTTTATTTCATAGACAAGGGCGAGCTGAAAATGGTGTATGAACAGCAAGGGAAAGTGATTCTTTTAAAAAAGCTTAAACCTGGAGATATAGCGGGACAGGATACTTTCTTTTCAATCAGCGTGTGCACCACTTCCCTTTTGACGCTGTCCAAAGTAAAGATGAATTGCCTTGGAAAGGATGTGCTGGCCAGATGGAGCAAGGAGATTCCGACTCTTGAGCCGAAACTGAAGGACTATTCGCTGAAGATAGAGAGCGCTCATGACCTTTTGAAAAAAAAAGGAATGGATCGCAGGCTGGTAAACAGGCATAATCTTTCCGGCAAAGTGGCGGTCCAAATGATAAATGCTTCCGGAAATCCCGTGGGAAAAGCTTTCAGAGGAGAGCTTTCGGACATATCGGCAAGCGGAATATCTTTTTATATTAAAACTTCGGACAGAAAGAATGCCAGCTTTTTACTCGGCAGAAACCTTAACCTGTTGTTTGCGGTTCCCGGTAATGCAGCGTTCGAAAAGATAACGCAAACCGGTACCGTAATCGGAGTGAGCTACCATCTTTTCAATGATTATATAATTCATTTGAAGTTCAGCATGGAATTGAGTTCGGTACTGGTTGCGGAGATTGAAAAGAGGGCAAACCCCGGCAGCAAGCGAAAGAACTGATATCTTTGCCGCCTGCTGAGAGAAGCTGCGATACGTTGTAAATAAATATCGAAAATTGCTTAATTTATTCTTGACACATAAATTATGTTGCTTTAGTTATTCGCCGAAATAAAATTGATGGACTTGTAAAAAGTCCATCAGCAGGCCGAGGGCGATTAAGCCCCGGCTTGGGGTGAGGGTGGAACCGCTTGGATTTACTTCAAGCGGCGGGAGAGGGGAAGCCCTTTCCCGCCAAGTAAAAAATCGTTTTTTGACTTTTTACGAAGGTATCTAATGATGGTTTATGCAGTTATAGTGGCCGCGGGAAAAGGCGTTAGAATGAACTGTACGACCCGCAAGCAGTATCTTGAGCTTGAGGGAGTCCCTTTGCTTTCACTTACTCTTAAAGCATTTGATAAGTGCTCTTCAATCGATGAAATTATCCTCGTTGTTCCAGCCGGCGATATCGGCTTCTGCATTGAGAAAATAATCAATCCCGCCGGTATACAAAAAAAAGTCACTCCTGTTGCAGGCGGTTTAAAAAGGCAGGATTCGGTCTATAACGGCCTTCTGGCTGTGGATGAAAAAAAAAGCACGGTTGTGATACACGACGGAGTCCGCCCATTTGTAAACCCTTCAAGCATTGAAGAATGCATACGAGAGGCTGTTTTGCACGGGGCATGCATCCTCGGACTGCCCGCATCCGACACATTAAAGCTTGCAGACGGTTCCGGATATATTGAAAAAACCCTTGAAAGAGATTCCGTATGGCTTGCCCAGACACCCCAGGCTTTTGACTACAGCCTTATAAAAAAAGCCCACGACTGCGCAAGAAAAGAAGGATTTAAAGGAACCGATGACGCATCTCTGGTGGAAAGGCTTGGAGAAAAAGTAAGAATAATAAGAGGAAGCATAAACAACATCAAGATTACCACATCTGAAGATCTTGTAGTAGCAGGATCGATACTTGGATCCGGCAAATTATAGCGATTGTATTACTCACTGCATCCCAGAAGAAATCTTTTGCCTCTGTCGGATTTTGTTATCCCTTTTGAGATCACAAGCTCTTTACCGATATTTATTCCGTCCTGAAGAACATTTCTGTCGCAGCTTGAGCCTTTTCTCGAAATAGTGACGGTATGCGGATACCTGTATTTTGCATATTCTTTCAGCAGGGGGTCATCAGTTTTTATCAGCCCATATACTGCATGAGTTTTGGTTCCGCTGTTTGATTTCAATTTTCCGGTAAAACCTCTTATTATGCCTGATGCAAAATCTGTCTTCCGGAAACGGTTCAGCAGGTTGTCCCTGTTGTATTCAACCCACCGGTTTTCAATGTAGCGCCTGATGAAGTCGTAGACATAAGAGGCTATAGATATGTTGTCGGGAGTCCCGCATAATTCAAGAACGCGCCCCATCTTCTCTTTTTCGATAACATATGCCGGAACCCAGATGGTCCAGACAAAATAATATTCCCTTATAAGCCGGGCAAGATCATATTCTTCCCGTGGATGTCTGAGCGCCGGAGTTCCGGCAAATACGCTTATGAAATTCCTGGCAGTGTTTTTAGAAAGGATATCGATATTGTATTTTGCGGACAGTTCATGGGCCTTTCGCATGGCAGATTCAGCTTCATTCCGGTTACTGCTCTCGGCTAAAGCAAAAAGTTTCCTGATCCGCTGCATTATTACAGAGTTTTCCACATCGGGGGTGTAGTCTTCGGAAGCCCTGTAATCAGCCCGTAAGAGATAGCAGGCTTTCCTGAATAAAGGGCCGTGCGGAGTTTCGGTTTGGGCGCCGAAAGCCTGTTCGGCAAGCTGATGAGCCATTTCATGAAGTAATATTCTCCTCACAGAATCCCAGTTGCCGGATAATGCAAATTCCCGGTTTATGCAGATCTCTTTTTTTTCGCCCGACCAGTATCCCAGCCTTCTTTTCATATCTTTCAGGCTGAACGCAGGTATCCGGATTAATTCGCGGTATTTTGAATCAAGAAAGTAGAGGGCGTTTTCCCATTCGAAGGCAAGGCCGTGAAGGATTTTTCTTTCAAGCTCTGTTCTGATCATTTCAGCCTGCATCCATCTGCATCCATCCAGGCCGGAAAGGATTTGCGGTATTCCTGTAAAACCGGATAGGACAGCGAAGCCGTGTAAACAGATTCTTCGTCCTGTTTTCTGAAAATGATATTTCCGGCAGGATCGATTACTGAGGAATCCCCGCTGTGATAATAGCCGTTTCCGTCTTCTCCCACCCGGTTTACACCTATGACGTAACACTGGTTTTCGATAGCCCTTGCAGGAAGAAGGATTTTCCAGTGATAGGAGCGCTTTTCAGGCCAGTTTGCAATAAATATCGCAACGTCATAGGAGTTGTTAATATTCCTCGTCCAGCACGGAAATCGCAAATCGTAACAGATAAACGGCCTGATTCTCCAACCCTTCAATTCAACCGTAATATTTTTATCACCGGCGCTGTAAACCTTCTCTTCTCCGGTCAACCTGAAAAGGTGCCTTTTGTCATAATGTGAAAGGGTTCCGTCCGGCTTTGCCCATAAGAGGCGGTTAAAATATTTCCCGTTCTCCCTGATGATCATGCTGCCTGTTATATCGGTCTGTCTGCTGCGGGATTTTTCCCTCAGCCATTTAACCGATGTGCCTCCCATATCCTGGGCAAGCTTTTCCGCATTCATGCTGAATCCTGTGGTGAACATCTCGGGAAGAACTATAAGATCCGTTTCATCCCTGATGCCGTTTATCTCCTTATCGAATAAGGAGAGGTTCGATTCGATATTCTCCCAGAAAAGGGAAGTCTGTATAAGTGTAACCTTTAAATCCTGCATAATTTTTCCGCTGCCTTTTCGAGTGTTTCATCTTTTTTTGCAAAACAGAAACGAAGTGTCTTGTGGTCATCATTCCCGTGATAGAATACGGACGGTGGAATTGATGCCACACCGTATTCAACCGTAAGGCGTTTTGCAAAGACGGTATCCGGTTCATCCGATATGGATGAATAGTCAAGCATTTGAAAATATGTCCCCCTGCACGGAACCGGTTTGAACCGGGAGTTTTTTAGAAGGGATAAGAACCTGTCTCTCTTTTCCTGGTAGAACCGGCCCAAATCAAGGTATCTCTTCTCATTTTGCAGAAATTCCGCATATGCATGCTGAACAGGGGTATTGGTTGAAAATGTCAGGAACTGATGCACCTTCTGAAATTCGGCGGAAAGGCTTTTCGGAGCAAGGCAGTATCCTACTTTCCATCCGGTTGTATGATATGTCTTGCCGAAGGAGCTTATGACAAAACTCCGGGAGGCCAGGTCGGGATATCTTGCCATGCTTTCATGTAAAATGCCGTCAAAGATTATATGCTCGTACACTTCGTCGCTGATAATAAATATGTCCGTTTCAAGGATGATTTCCCGCAGAGATGAAATGTCCTCTTTCAGGAGAACGGAACCCGTAGGATTATGCGGCGAGTTTAATATCATGAGCTTTGTTCTTGCCGATACAGCATCTTTGGCCTCTTCCCAGTCTATACTGTAATCAGGCGGTTTCATTTTGATGTACTTTGGGATGCCGCCGCTTAAAAGTATGGCGGGAGCGTAGCAATCAAAGGCCGGTTCAAAAACTATCACCTCGTCCCCTTTGTGCACAACCGCGGCGATTGCCGCAAACAAAGCCTCGGTAGCCCCCGAAGTAACCGTTATTTCCGTTGCAGGGTCATACGAGGCTTTGTACAATCTGAAAGTCTTTTCGGCTATCCTTTCACGAAGCGCCATAACGCCCTGCATGGGGGCATACTGGTTGAACCCGGTTTGCATGTATTTATACACCAGCCCTGTCAGTTCAGGGTCCACATCAAAATCGGGGAATCCTTGCGAAAGGTTAATCGCATTACATTCGTTTGCAAGCGCAGTCATCCTGGTAAAGATGGTTACTCCGATATTGGGAAGTTTTGATTTAATTTTCATTTATAATACCTTATTTAACCGCCTCTATATTCCTCCGGAGTTCTTACAGGCTTACTTTTCACTCGAGTCCTTGATTCCTTGAATCCTATAGGATCCCAACTCTTTTTGAACCGAAACAGCGAGCGCATTCCTCGCTGCCAAACCCTGCGCCCCTTCACATCCGCCTCAATTGTGTTGTTATGCTCCGACTCTATGTTGAATGCTTTCGCCAGTATGTTTTACAGGGATAATTCGCTGTTCAAGATTAGCCCAAATTTTGCGCTTCATCATTCTCAGATCATATTCGGTCTGCAGATTTAGCCAGAACTGAGCTTCAATCCCAAAATACCGCTGTAACCTTAATGCCGTGTCAGCTGTAATAGCCCTTTTTCCATTTACAATTTCACTTATCCTATTAGGGGGGACCGAAAGGTCCCTGGAAAGCTGGTTTATGCTAATACCCAAGG
>JAUYEO010000270.1 GCA_030689795.1 Desulfobacterales bacterium
CCATTATGTCCTACCAGCGGCGCCTCTTCTCCAAAATGGGCATTATAGCTCGATACCATCGCCCTTGAGCCGGTTTTACAAATCCCGGTTTCGCCCAAAAGCCTGTCAACTTTGCACTGCCTCGGGCAAAGGACGCATGAGGCAAGTATTTTGCGGGCCTGTTCCGCCTTTTTCTTCAGCAATCCTTTGTTATGTGTTTCTATATAGGCAGGTTGAAACACTTCATTTTGTTCCTTGTTGCCGCAGGTGGAGTTTCCGGTCCCTGAATCCCGATCCCTGGTTACTAAAAGCCGAGCAGTTTTCCTCCCTGGAAGACACAAAAAGCTGCAATCCACGCAACCGATGTGCTGTAGACGATACTGAAGGCAGTCCATTTGAATGAGCCTGTCTCTTTCCTGATCATGGCGATTGTTGCAAGACACGGCAGATAAAGAAGCACAAAAACCATCATGGCAAGGGCGGAGAGCGGGGTCATGCCTGAGGAAAGCAGCGCATTTTTGAGGGCATCCCTGTCATCTGATTCTTCAACAGAATAGAGCACTCCGAGTGTGCTCACAACAATCTCTTTTGCAAAAAAACCTGTCAGCAGGGCAACACTGCCGCGCCAGTCAATACCGAGCGGTTCAAAAACAGGAGAAATCAACTTCCCTATTCTCCCCATGTATGTTTTTTCTGACCTCTCAGAATTCATCTCATTTTCAATTATGCCGATCACTTCGATTCTTTCTTTTTTCAGAATCTCTTTATCTTCTTCACCGGCTGCGGCAATTTTTATATTAAATGATTCGTTTATCTGATTCATCTTATTCATCTTAGCGGAATAATCCGCCGAATATTCAATGTCCCGCGGGAAAGCTGAAAGCGTCCATACGACAACCGAACCTATCAGTATTATGCCTCCCATCTTTCTTAAAAACATCTTGCTTCTGTCCCACATATGAATGAGCAGGCTCTTTATCATTGGAACCCTGTAAGGTGGAAGCTCCATCACAAAAGGTGCATCGACGCCTTTTAAAAGGGTCGAACGGAAAAGCCTGCCCGACAGTATGGACAGAAAAATGCCCAAAAGATAAATGGAAAAAATCACATTTCCGGCTTTTGCGGCAAAAAAGGTGCCGGCAAGCACGATATAAACGGGAAGCTTGGCGGAACACGACATGAAGGGAGTAATAAGGATTGTAAGAATGCGGTCTTTTTCGCTCTCTAATGTCCTTGTTGCCATTATTGCCGGGACATTGCATCCGAACCCCATGAGCATCGGAATAAACGATTTTCCGTGAAGTCCGATAAGGTGCATGATCTTGTCCATGAGAAAAGCCGCCCTTGCCATGTATCCCGTATCTTCAAGCAAGGCGATACAGAAGAAAAGAATCAGTATGTTCGGCAGAAAGACTATAACGCTTCCGACGCCTCCGATTATTCCGTTTATCAGCAAATCTTTTAAAAGGCTTTCGGGAACAATGTTTCCGGCAAATGAAGATATAAGATTTACACCGCTTTCAATCCATTCCATCGGGTATGCCCCAAGAGTAAAAGTAAGCTGGAACATGGCCCATATGAAGAAAATAAATATCGGAAATCCGATGAAGCGGTTTGTCAGAACAAGGTCTATGTTGCGTGAAAAATCTATGCGCTCTTTTGCCGAGATTGTCTGGACTTCCTTTATGATGCCTGCGATAAAGCCATAACGGTCATCAGTCATCACTATTTCGGGATCTTCATCATAATGAATCAGGAGGTTTTTCCGGAGAGCCTGCACCTCGTCAAGTATTTCTTCTCCAGCGGCTCCTGTCTTCCCGGCAAAGCGTTCTTTAACAATTTTGTCATCCTCAAGAAGCTTTATGGCGATCCATCTGCTCTTGTAGGTAAGCTTCTCTTTTACCTTATCTTCTATAAGGTTCTGAATCTTTGAAACGGCATTCTCAATATCCTTGCTGTATTTGACATTCCGCTTCTCCTTTTCTTCGGGGCATGTTTCGGCGAGTTTTATCGCTTCCTGCAAAAGATTGTCGATTCCTTCGTTCTTGTTCCCGACTGTAAATACAACAGGAACTGCAAGAAGATCGGAAAGCATTTCAGCATCAATTTTTGTTCCGTTCGAACGCGCTACATCCGCCATGTTAAGGGCAAAGAGCACCTTGCTGTCTATTTCTCTTAACTGGGTTGCAAGATAAAGGCTTCTTTCCAGGTTGGATGCGTCGATGATATCAATGATGACGTCGGGAGATTCTTCCAGAACAAAGTCACGAGCTACGATCTCTTCTATTGAAAAAGGGGTCAAACTGTACGTTCCGGGAAGGTCTACGATTTTAAGATCGTACCCGAACTTCTGGATAAGCCCTTCTTTTTTTTCAACGGTTACACCGGGCCAGTTTCCAACTTTTTGCCTTGTGCCTGTGATATTGTTGAATATGGTTGTTTTACCGGAGTTGGGATTGCCGGCAAGCGCGATGGTTATGATTTTTTTTTCAGACATAGGGCAATCCCGTCCTATTGGTTTGATTTTTCAACGGTTATTTGCGCCGCTTCTTCAACCCGGAGCGATATATGATAACCTTTCAGGATAAGTTCGATAGGATCTTTCAGAGGCGCGTATTTTTCCACGAATATTTCCGTGCCTTTTACAATGCCCATTTCAAGTATTCTTCTTCTAAGAGCGCCATTACCCGCAACCCGGATAACTATTCCCTTCTCACCTTGTTTCATTTCACTCAGCAGCATGAATAACACTCCTCAACACTAAACAGGCTCAACAATTATTTTCTGCGCCAGGCCCTGTCCGATCATATATCTGCTGGATTGCACAGCGATGACAACCTGGCCTTTGCTGAAATTCGTTACAACTTCAATCTCGTCTTCAGGCCTTATTCCCATGCTCAAAAGCCTCATGCGGGCGCCGGCTCCTCCCATGATCTCCCTGATAACAAGCCGCTCGCCCTGCTTTGCCATTGAAAGCGGCATAAGCTTCACTCTTTCCTTCAAACATTCGGAACAGATTCCATAAAGCTCCATTTTATGCTGAAGCATGTGAAATCCATATTTTGAAGCGATGTTAATCTGCAAATTCTCTATGGCATCTTCCTCAAATTCGACGATTTTCTTGCATTTTATACATATTATATGATCGTGATGCTGTCCCAGATGCCAGTGTTCATACCGGACAACGCCGTTATCAAACCTGTTTTTACGGGCAAACCCAAAATTGCACATCAGCTTCAATGTATCTCTTACGAATTCATTATCCAGATCATGCCCGTTATCATTCAGCATTTGTGTCAGTTCAGCGGAAGTTACATGTTTTTCCGTATTAAGAAAAGTTTCAAGGACTTTGAACCTGTCTTCAAAATCATCGATATTCCCTTGTTTAAAGAGCTTTTCGAATTGTTTCTTTTCCTGATTATGGGTCCTTTTCATATCCGTTCCTTATTAAAATTATTTACAATAATAATACCTTAAGGAATAGTTGTCAACAACCCAGATTTATTATGCTTTGATGGTTTAGGGAGTGATGGCTTCGATAAAATGTAGTGCCCTGTTTTCATTAGAAACCATATTTTATTGACAGGTTTGGATGGAAACTATCT
>JAUYEO010000273.1 GCA_030689795.1 Desulfobacterales bacterium
GCATTGAACGGGCCGTTCTGCTGTGTGAAGAGGGAACGATTCACAGCTACCATCTTCCGCCTACGCTGCAAACCGGTTACGAATCGGGAACGATGCCCTCGCTGTCACTCGATGATACGTTTGGAAGCCTTGAAAAAGAGAAGATCATAGACGCATTGAAGAATACCAGAGGAAACAGCGCTCAGGCCGCCAAAGCATTAAAAACAACGATGCGAAAGTTCAACTACAAGGCAAAAAAATATAATGTGGACTTTCGCCAGTACCGTTAAAAGCTTCGTAAAAAGTCATTCTGCTGTGTTGCACTTCATCTTTCGTCATTGCAGCGTACTAATATGTACGCTGCATTCCTCAAGATTCGTGCGCCTTGCATAATGAGCTTTTTACTTTGCCATCTGAAATATGACTTTCTTTGATGGCTTCGTAAAAAGTCTGAAGGCGCTCGCTGTTTCGGTTCAAGTGGTCGAGGGGGGCCAGTTAAATTATGTTTTTCACTTGACCTCTTGACTCCTCGACCCCTCGAATCCTTTCTTCTATTATATATCATAATAGAGCATGAATTCATGCGGGTGCGGGCGAAGTTTTACCGGATTAATTTCGTTTTTTATTTTGTATTCGGTCCATGTGTCGATTACATCCTGTGTAAAGACGCCGCCTTTAAGCAGAAAATCCTTGTCGTTCTTCAAAGCGTTTAACGCCTCTTCGAGGGAGCCCGGAGCAGTCGGAATATTTGCAAGTTCTTCGGGCGGAAGATCATAAATATTCTTGTCGAGCGGATCACCCGGATCGATCTTGTTTTCAATTCCGTCTATTACCGCCATAAGGATTGCGGAAAAGGCAAGATATCCGTTGCATGACGGATCGGGTGTTCTGAATTCTATTCGTTTTGCCTTAGGTGATGTGGAATACATGGGAATCCGGATAGCAGCGCTTCTGTTTCTGCTTGAATACGCAAGATTGACAGGAGCCTCAAACCCCGGAACAAGTCTTTTATAGGAATTTGTCGTGGGATTCGTGAATGCGCAAAGAGCCTTGCAGTGTTTCAGAATTCCGCCTATGGCATGCAGGGTCATCTGGGATACGCCCGCGTATTTATCGCCGGCAAAAAGAGTTTTGCCCCCTTTCCATATGCTGACATGAACATGCATTCCCGATCCATTGTCTTCAAATAGCGGTTTCGGCATGAATGTTACCGTGTGTCCGTTGCGATAGGCGACATTTTTCAGCACATACTTAAACCACATGAGCTGGTCTCCCATCTGAACAAGCGGTTTGAACCGCATGTCTATCTCGGACTGGCCTGCTGTCGCAACTTCATGATGCTGACACTCCATATCTATGCCGAGATCTTCAAGGGTAAGAAGCATTTCGGTCCTTAAATCCTGGAACTTATCCATCGGAGGAACGGGGAAATAGGCCTCTTTATGGCGCGGCTTGTATCCAAGATTCGGGCATTCATCCCTTCCACTGTTCCATATTCCTTCTTCGGAATCAAGCGCATAAAAGGCGCTGTTCCTCTGGGAATCAAAACGCACATCGTCAAAGATGAAAAATTCCGCTTCAGGGCCGATAAACGCCGTGTCGCCTATCCCGGTTCTCTTCAGATATGCCTCCGCCTTTTTCGCAATATAGCGGGGATCGCGTGAATAGAATTCCCTTGTCAGCGGATCCACGATGTCACATATCATGACAAGCGTCGGAACCTCAAAAAAAGGATCCATCTTTGCCGTTGCCGGATCAGGGATGACCAGCATATCGCTGGCATTTATCGGCTGCCATCCTCTTATGCTTGATGCGTCGAATCCGAATCCGTCTTCAAAACTCGATTCGCTCAATTCCCCTATCGGGACGGTAAAATGCTGCCATAAACCCGGAAAATCAATAAACCGCAGGTCAACCACCCTTGCTCCCTTTTCTTTCGCAAAACCCAACACCTCTTTTGGTTTCATGAAACGCCTCCTCCTTTTATAAGTTATTATTATTTATCTGCATTTATATCATATTATGAATTATAACGCGTCTCTTCCTTTTTCGCCGGTGCGAACCCTGATCGCTCCTTCAACCGGGAACACAAAAATCTTTCCATCTCCCAGTTTCCCCGTGTTCGCAGCCTGAACAATCGTTTCAACCACCTTGTTGGCCATCTCCGAAGCAACAACAATCTCGATTTTTATCTTGGGAATGAAATCGACAACGTATTCGGCTCCCCGATAAATCTCCTTGTGCCCCTTCTGCCGCCCGTATCCCTTAACTTCGGAAACCGTCATGCCGTGAACCCCGATCTCATTAAGGGCTTCTTTTACGTCATCCAGCTTGAAAGGCTTGATGATGGCTTCAATCTTTTTCATCGTAATACCTCCTCGTTATTTATGATGCCTTTTTACAAAGTCGTTTATTTACATCGTATACCCTACCTCACTATGCTGAGTCACATCAAGACCCTGTATTTCTTCCTCATCGGTTACCCTCAGACCGGTAACATTATCCACAACCTTCAGAATAAGCGCCGTCACTCCCATGGAAAAAGCAATTGCGGCCACAATACCGACCGCCTGTATAAGAACCTGCTTCGGGTTTCCGTAAAAGAGTCCGTCAAAGCCGGCAGGATTAATAGTCTTTGTTGCAAAAAGGCCTGTTGCAAGAGCGCCCCAGATTCCGCCCACTCCATGCACAGCCACCACATCGAGGGCGTCATCATATCCGAACCTGCTTTTCATCATCATCGCGAAACAGCATATAATACCGGCTACGATACCGATGATAATCGCAGGAACCGGTCCTACAAAACCGGCAGCAGGAGTTATTGCCACAAGGCCTGCAAGGGCGCCTGAAGCGGCTCCGAGAGTGGTCGGTTTTCCGTGATATATCCACTCCGCTGCAAGCCATGAAACAGCGGCTGCGCCTGCAGACAATTGCGTGGTGACAAGGGCCATGACGGCAACTTCGCCGGCAGAAAGAGCGCTTCCCGCGTTGAAACCGAACCAGCCGAACCAGAGTATTCCGGCGCCCAGCACCGTCATGGAAAGATTATGGGGCATTATGGATTCTTTTCCCCAGCCCCGCCGCTTTCCAAGCATGACGGCAACAACAAGCGCGGCGGCTCCCGAATTTATATGTATAACCGTCCCTCCCGCAAAATCGAGGGTTCCGAGTTTTCCAAGCCACCCTCCGCCCCAGACCCAGTGGCAGACGGGAAGATAAACAAAGGTTGTCCACAGCGCCGTAAATAAAAGAAAGGCTGAAAATTTCATTCTTTCAGCATAAGCTCCTGTTATCAGCGCTGGTGTTATGATTGCAAACATTAATTGAAAAGCGCAGAATAAAAGATGCGGTATGTTCGCGGAATATGGTCCCGGAGAGAGTCCGACACCGTTTAAAAAAGCCCATTCCAGATTGCCGGAAAAACCCTTGATATCCGGTCCGAAAGCTATCGAATAACCATAAATTACCCATATCAGCGAAACCACACCCAGGCATATAAAACTCTGCAGAATTGTAGAAAGAACATTTTTAGACCGGACAAGACCCCCGTAAAAAAGAGCCAGTCCGGGAGTCATAAACATAACCATTGTTGTTGCTATCAGCATGAAAGCCGTATCACCTGAATTTATCATATTAATATAAACCTCCATTATATCTTCCGCCAAAATCCGAGGCGGGTATAAACAATTAATCATAACTTCGTAAAACGTTTCAAAGTCGTCACTCCCGTGAAAACGGGAGGCCAGAACCACTTCAAAAGACTGGGTAGTTCTGGTGCTTCACTTCGTGTTACCTGAATCCTTGGACCCTTGACCCCTTGAATCCTTTTTTATTTTAAACAGAGCTTCACAAAACCGGTTTTGGAAGTACCTCTGATATTGCAGCCTTGATTGAGGCCACCTGTTCTTCTGAATCAACCTTCTGCCCTTCAAAATCCACTACATAAAAAACGTCAACTACCTGGTCGGCTTTTGTCGCAATTTTCGCAACCCGTATATCCAGTCTGCATGAAAAAAGGGCGTTTGTAATGCTGTATAACAAACCCGTAAAATCATATGAAAATACTTCAATAATCGTAAAAAAACTTGAACTTTCATTATCCACTTCAATCCTGTGCGGCTTTCCCATCATATGCGGTTTCATATGCATGTTGCCTGACATCTTCTCATTCAGAGCAACCGAAAGATTAAGCTTTCCCGACAGGGCCGATTCAAGATTCTCTTTTGCCGCAGCCCATTTTTCCTCTTCAAATATCTGATCGACCGGCGGTTTAAGCGTAAAAATATCAAGCGCAATATTGTTTTTCCATGTGTTGATTCTGGCATCAAGAATATCCAGTCCGCTTAAAGTAAAAACCCCGGCCATTTTTGAAAATAACCCCGGCCTGTCTTTGGCGCAGATTGTAAGAATCCTCGTATTTGACTCAATCGGTTTTTCTACTACCCATACGAACTCAGAGTGCCCAAGACTTGAATAGAGCCTGTGATGTTCAAGAATCTCGCGGTCTGTCGTGTACAGAAGATATCTTGGAGGCAAAACTTCGATATGATTTTGAATATCTTTTTTATGCTTTACAGAAGTTACAGCGCTCAATAATTTTATCTTTTTATTTTTAACCGCCTCAACCGCCCCTTTTGATGCAAGTTCCCCCTTTTCCATAATACTCAGTATCTTTAAGAAAAAATCTCTGAGAAGAGTGAAAATCCAGTCATTCCATGCCTTCGGGCCTGTCGATATCGAATCTGCAACCGTAAGAATGTAAAGCATCCTCAGTAATTCTATGTCTTTTATTTTTCCGGCGCAGAAAAAGGCCGTTTCTTCATCGTTTATATCTCTTCTTGTTGCCGTTTTGATAAGCAGAAGGTGCTCTTCGACCAGAAACGTAATGGCTTCAATTTTTTCCTGTTTGAATCCCATCCTTGTGAGTATCTGTCTTACAATTCCTGCTCCGCGTACCGAATGTCCGCCGCCCGGTTCCCCTTTGCCTATATCGTGAAGGAGAGCAGCCCAGAGAAGAAGCTTACGGTTTTTTAATTCCTGGTAAAGATTACCGCACAGCCAGTCGCCTGTGATATCTTCGTCGGTTCCAAAACTTTTAATAGTCCTGACAGTTCGCAGGGAATGCCTGTCTACAGGATAAAGATGGTACTCGTCGAACTGAATCCTGTTAATGATTCCCTTTATCTCCGGTATAAATCGTTCGAGGAATCCTGTGTTCAGCATCTCATTGAGGACATTGAATGACTTTGCCGGCGCAACCAGGATTCTTTCAAATGATTTTATTGCGGAGGCCGAAGCCCTGAAAGAATCATCTGCAAGATAGCCGAATTCCCTTATCAGTCTTTTTCCTTCAGCGCTTATCGGGATCATGAGATTTGCGCTTTCTTCGAATATTGCAATTAAAAGTTCCGGATTGCTTAATAGCTTTTCAGATGAGGCAAAATTGAGAGAGCCCCTTTTTGTAACTTCAAGGTCTGCAATTTTTGTATTTTTAGCAGCCTTTCTTTTCCGGGTCTGCTTTCTGTCATAGCCGAGTTCATACAGAAAAATCATGAACTGCTGCTTTATAAATTCCATTCTGCCATGAAGCTCTCCCAGAAACATTTCAACCGGCTTATGGCCGTTTTCGGAACTTTGTTTTAAAGCTTTTGCAACTTTCGGCTGATACTCAAAATATAGCTGATCACATTTCCTGCCCGTCAAATAATGCAGGCTGTTTCTTGTCTGCCATACGAATGACAGGCACTCTGAAAGGTTCCTGAATTCGTCATGCGAAAAATAACCATAATATTCAAGATCCCTGGGCTTTTTGATATCCGACATGATCCGGGCTATCCACAGCATGGTATGATAATCCCTCAGACCTCCCTGTCCTTCCTTTATATTCGGCTCAAGCATGTAGGCTGAATCTCCAAAACGGAGATGCCGTGAAGTGTTGCTTTCAACCAGCCGGTTGATTATGCTTTCCGACCTCTTCATCAGAATTTTCTTGTGGAGCTGCTCCATAAGATCCGAATACAGAAGCGACATTCCGCATATGAAACGCGCATCCAGAAGTGATGTGAGAACCTGATAATCGCTTCCGGCAATGCTGATGCAATCTTTCAGGGATCGGGTAGCGTGGCCGACATCAATGCCTATATCCCACAGGGGATAAACAACCTCTTTGATAAGCTGCACGGCATTTTCAGGAACTTTCTCCCCGAAAAGAAAAAGGAGATCTACATCCGAATGGATGCACATCTCTTCTCTCCCGTATCCTCCAAGTGCGATAATGGAAAAAGGATTTCTGTCTATAGCCATTCCCGGCCCGATTACACTTTTTTCAAAGCTCTCAAAAAAATAATCGTCAAGAAGCCTCGTATGCCGCTCAAGAAACGCAGGGGTATCCTCTTTGAAACACTCTGCAAAAAGCATCTCCCTTTTCTGCTTCAGTGCCCTTGAAGTATTTTCATATTTAATATCATTCAGCTTTTCGCAGGCTTTATTAGTCACAGGCTAAATATTCCTTTTACAATATACAGCAATGTTAAAAGCAACGATCGTGCCAAAGGATCTTCGATCCAATATTACATATCATATCAATTAGATATAAGATTTATGTATTATACAATAAAAATATATAAAGAACAAGAATGTAATTAATAATTACAAATATGTAATTCATATGAATTGTTGCGTGGTATTTATGTGATCAGAATATTTTTATGATTTCATTATTTATTTTGATAATTAATTTTTCAGACGATCCGGCAGGAATTATAATTGTCGCTGATCACGGGAGTCTATAATCATCTGATATGGTTGGTACGGAACAGGCTAAATCGGCATCGACAAATCCCGGAAAACCAGACGAAATTTATAAAGGTAAGACTAAGAGCCAGAAATCAGGAACTGCCCACCATTCAGTATGCGCGTCCGGCAACGAGCGCCCGCTATTCAGGCGCGGCCAAAACTACAGGAATATGAAATTTAATGTTATTTCAAATATACATATTTGTAATAACAATGCAATATATATACAATATTGTAATATTGCTAAATTCATTTATTGTATAATATCAAATATTTATATGTTGGCATGATTATAGCAGTTCTTTTGTCATGGCAAAAATACGAATTCTTAAAAAACAGAAAGGTGCGATGGATAGAAGAAGATCAGAGGAATAAGAGTGAGCGTTGTATTTTGATCAATGAATTAATTGAAGGGAGAAAAAATGAAAAATTTATTTTTAGCAACAAGTATGTTCGCTTTGATGATGACAGCATTTATGACAACAGCCGGTGCAGATGAGGCTACTCCGGCCATAGACACCCCTGCTGTTCAGGCGACCCGGGATAACCTGGCAACAGGAAGCGTTTCAGCGGGCGTGTTCAACAGGTACATCTTCAGAGGCTATGAGTTGAGCGCGCATAGCGCTGTTATTCAGCCTGCAGTGACTGTTTCCTACAAGGGCTTCAGTGCATCAATGTGGGGTAATATTGATACTGACGAGCACCCGACCCAATCTTTTGTTCCTGACAGAGAAGGACAGAAAAGCTTCAATGAGACCGACCTTACCCTGAGCTATGCTTACAACATAGATAAACTTGCACTTACCGGTGGGTATGTCTATTACGGTACGAAATATGCGAATGAGACTGAAGAGCTTTTTATTTCAGCCACTTATGATACTCTTCTTAAGCCGACATTGGCTATCTATCAGGACATAAATGAGTATTCAGGGACATATATAAATCTTTCAGTATCGAAGTCCCTCCCGATCTGTAAGGAGATCAGCCTGGACCTTGGCGCATCTGCAGGATATTTTGCCGGAAGTTCTGACTACTGGAAAACCTACGAAAGATCAACGGGTGCATATACAGGTAAGAAATATCAGGCATTCCATGATGGCATGGTCAAGGCCGGACTCACTATTCCTGTTGCCGGGAATATAGTAATACAGCCTTTAATACAGTACTGGTTCCCTCTTTCAGGCGCGGCCAAAAGGACGGTTGACGACAACTCATACAACTTTAACGGAAAGCTCGATGATACTTTTGTTTACGGTTTGAATGTCACATTGTCATTCTGAAAATAATTTATACGGAGGATAGATATGAAAAGATTTGTAATAGCAGGCGTATTAATTAGTATGCTGTACCTCATTTTTCCGGGCATGCTTTTTGCCGGGGACAAACTTGCAGAGGCGCCTGTGGCAGAGCAGGCGATTACACCTGTGCCTGCTGCGAATGTTTCAGCAGCGCCGGCTGTGGCCGTGACTCAAGAAGCGCTGGATGCGCTGAAAAGCTCCATGAAGGTGGGCGTTGACACAGCCTGGGTGCTCTTCACCGCGTTTCTTGTCTTTTTTATGAACCTGGGTTTTGCCATGGTGGAGTCGGGATTATGCCGTGCGAAAAATACGGTAAACATCCTGGCGAAGAACTTTATCGTATTTGCCTTATCGTCGGCATCTTTCTGGGTAATCGGCTGGGGACTCATGTTCGGCAACGGCAACCCCTTTGCGGGTCTGGAGGGTCTGTTCTTTGCAAGCGGCGCTGATAACAGCCCGGCCATGGGCGAAGCCTACAAGGGTGCTTACACCGCCCTTAACTGGACCGGCGTGCCTATGTGGGCAAAGTTCTTTTTCCAACTGGTGTTTGCGGGAACCGCCGCGACCATCGTTTCGGGAGCTGTGGCAGAGCGCATCAAATTCCATTCCTTTATCGCCTTTTCATTTATTCTGGTGGCTATTATGTATCCGATCACCGGTCACTGGATCTGGGGCGGCGGCTGGCTGCAATCCTTGGGAATGTTCGATTTCGCCGGTTCCACGGTTGTTCACTCCGTGGGTGGTTGGTCGGCGCTCGCCGGCGTGATCCTTCTCGGTTCCCGTCTTGGCAAGTACCGCGCTGACGGTTCGGTTAATCCTATCTTAGGGCACAACATGTCCACGGCAACTCTGGGGGGAATCGTGCTCTGGTTCGGCTGGTTTGGGTTCAATCCTGGCTCCACCATGGCTGTGGGCGACGGCAGTGCCATCGCGCACGTCGCGATGACCACCAATACCGCTGCCGCAATGGCTGTCATCAGCTCAACCGGCACCTCGTGGTTGCTGCAGAAGAAGCCCGATCTATCCATGATCATAAACGGTGCTCTCGCCGGCCTGGTAGCCATCACGGCGCCCTGCGCCTTCGTGAGCGTTGGTTCATCGGCCATCATCGGCCTCATCGCCGGTGTGCTTGTTGTATTCGCGGTATTCATGTTTGACAAACTGAAGATTGACGACCCCGTGGGCGCACTTTCGGTTCACCTGGTAAACGGTGTATTCGGCACCCTGGCGGTAGGACTCTTCGCCCAGGATAAGATTACAGGGACGGCAACCGGTAACGGCCTTTTATTCGGAGGCGGCGCCAAGCTCCTTATCGCACAATCGGTCGGTGTCGTGGCGGTCGGTGTCTTTACGTTCACTGTCGCTTTCGCCGTATGGTACCTTATTAAGCGGATAATGGGTCTAAGGGTATCGCGTGAGGAGGAGATCGGCGGATTGGATCTCGGCGAGCACGGCACAAAGGCCTATCCAGACTTCCAGGGTTTCCTTACAAAATAATAAATGTCACGCAAGCGTTAATTTCAAAAAGAGGAGAAAATACTATGAAACTTATAATAGCAATTGTGCAGCCTGAAAAGCTGAGCGATGTCAAGCAGGCGCTCACCACAGCAAAAGTGGGGAAGATGACTGTCTCCAGCGTTATCGGATGCGGATCACAGGGCGGATATACCGAATCCTACCGAGGCGCCGTAACCGATATAAACCTCCTGGATAAGGTGCGCTTCGAGGTTGCGGTCAATGACGAATTCGTAAAACCCGCCATTGACGCAATAATCAAAGGCGCGCGAAGCGGCAAAATCGGCGACGGAAAGATATTCGTGGTTCCCCTGGAAGAGTGCATCAGGGTGCGCACCGGCGAGACGGGAGCCGCTGCTATCGGCTGACATCGCGGTCCGGTTCGGCTGCGCATAACGCACCGAACCGGACAGTACTCCCCCTGCCAAAAACATTTCATTTTTATCAGGAGTATTTTGTTATTAATGTATCCCAGATTTTTATTACCTGTTCCCTAATGTCGGCGAATCTGGAAGCTTCAACTTTGGCGGGTTTTTCCTGGAGACTCAGCCTGTGGGCAGTCAATCTGTACGTAAGATAGGCTTCTTTAAGAAAGTGAGCCGTATAATTATCAATGATTTTTGTTTCTGCAAGTGTTTGAAGAATCCGTACATTATCAGTCCATTTTGCAATTTCGTCATGTTCATTTGATTGTAACAGAACAAGGTACTGAACAAGAAATTCAATATCAACTATGCCGCCTGTATCCTGTTTTATATCAAACAGACCCGGATCGGGTTTCAGGTGCTCTTTTCTCATTCGTTCCCGCATGTTTAAAACTTCATCCCGGAGCTTCTCTTTATCTCTGCGGCGGGCAAGCGCCTCCTTCCTGATTTGCTGAAATTTTTCGGCAATAACACTGTCTCCGCATACAGGCCTGGCTCTTACAATGGCCTGGTGCTCCCAGGTCCACGCTTCATTCAGCATGTATTCCCTGTATCCGTCGATATGGCTTACAAGAAGGCCTGAGCCTCCGCTTGGCCGAAGCCGCATATCCGCTTCGTAAATCATCCCCGCTCGGGTATAGGAAGTCAGTATATGCACAACTCTTTCTCCAAGCCTTGCAAAAAACTGGGAATTTTCAACCGGTCTCGGGCCTTTTGCCGTCCGGCCTTCAACACCGGAATGGAGGAAAACAAGGTCAATATCGGAACTGTACCCCAGTTCAAGCCCCCCGAGTTTTCCATAGGCTATAACTGCAAAACCTTTTTCGTATTTTTTCTCATCCAGGAAGCAACGTGGCCTTCCGTGTTTTTGTACAAGATGATCCCATGAGAGTTCGAGCACCTTTTCGATTATTACTTCGGCAATATATGAGAGGTGGTCGCTCACTTTCATAAGAGGAAGACCTCCAGTGACATCGGCAGCAGCAACACGAAGAGTGTTTACCTGTTTAAAGATACACAGTTCCTCGATCTGATACTCAAGATCCGTGGAATGGATTCTTTCAAGCCGTTTTTCGATCTCTTTTTCAAGCTCTGGCTTTTGCGGAGGAACATAAAGGTTTCTTGCATCAAGAAGTTCATCGAGAAGAACCGGATGCCGGGCCAGAAAAGAGATAATCCATGAGCTTGAAACGGCCAGCCTCACAAGATGTTTCACCGCAGCCGGGCTTTCGAGCAGAAGGGAGAGATAGCATGTGCGTCTTTCTATTGCTTTGAGCAGGTCAACGATATGATTCAATACGGAAACCGGATCTCCGGACATGCCTGCCTCTTTGAGAAACAAAGGAATCAGTTTGTCCAGTTTATGCCGCCCGCTCCCGCTGAGGGCGCGTGTGGATGGATCACTGCGCAGATGTTTGAGCAGGCCTATTACCTCCTCCGGCTTTTTGAAACCTGCCAGGAGGAGGATCTTTTTATTCTCTTCTTCCCTGTTAAGGGATTGCCAGACATCATGCAGTTCTTTTTGGGTATTATCCTCTTTCTTTCCTGCGCCGTTTTCTCCTGCTTCAAGAATCCTGCTGAAATGGCCCTGAACTTTTTCTCTGTGTTTTTCAAGCTCTGTTTGAAATAATTCCGGGCTGGAAAAACCCATTGAAGCGGCAAGAGATGCTCCCGACACCGGATCTTCGGGCAAACTGTGTGTCTGCTGGTCGGAAAATTCCTGCAAATGGTTTTCAACCGTGCGAAGAAATATATAAGCGTCTTCAAGTTCATCGCAGGTATCTTTTGAAACATAATTGTTTTCAGCAAGGATTCTTAACACTTTTACTACATCTCGCTCCTGAAGAACAGGTACCACCCCACCGCGGATAAGCTGAAAAATCTGGGCAAAAAACTCTATCTCCCTGATTCCTCCGGGCCCCAGCTTTATGTTCCCCTTCATCTCTTTCTGCATCACCTGAAGAGTTATTTTTTCCTTCATGTCCCTTAAGGATTCTATGGCGCCGTAATCAAGATATCTCCTGTAAACAAAGGGTTTGAGTCTTTCCAGGAGTATTTTCCCGGCAGCCTTGTCACCGGCAACTATCCTTGCTTTTATTAATGCGTACCGCTCCCACTCCCGTCCCTGCTCCTGGTAATAGTCTTCCATCCGGTCAAAGTTCATAACAAGCGGGCCGCTCTCTCCGTAAGGGCGGAGCCGCAAATCGACACGAAATACCATCCCGTCATAATCCGTGGCGCCGATAACATTAATAAGTCGGCGGCAGAGGCGAACAAAGAACTCATCGTTGTCTAGTACGGTTTTTCCGCCTTTTGTTTCACCTGCTTCGGGATAAGCGAAAACAAGATCAACATCTGAAGAAAAATTAAGCTCAAATGCTCCGAGCTTTCCCATCCCGATAACAACCGGTTTTTGTTCATGGCCGCTTGCGTTCCCGGGTACCCCGAACTCAATCTTCATGATCCCGTAAAGGTTTGAAATTGCAGCGTCGATACAGGCATCCGCAAATCCGGAAAGATCCCTGCCTGTTTCAGAAAGGCCCGCGATGCGGGAAAGATCACGCCAGGCTATTCTCAGCATCTCGCGTGAACGGAATTTTCTGAGTATACTTCCTATGCCCTCTTCGTTGTTTATGCCTGATAAAAGGCGCTTTACTTTTCCGGCATACACACCGTCCGGATAAGATCTCTTGAGGTCTCCGCTTTCGAGAAGATCTGCAAAAAGAGTGGGGGTTCTGATACAGCTTTTTGCAATAAAGTCGCTTAAAGCAAAAACAAACTTCAGCTCGGAAAAAAATTCCTGATCTTTTTCAATATCAATACCGGTATCTTTAAATGCCGTCCTGAATGAATCGAGTTTGTTGTTTAAGTCCGGCAGAAGTTCTTCCGGAATGGCAGGAAGAGGCATGGGCGCCTTTTTATATTTTTTTATCGGGTTAAATGTTTCTTTAATAATGATGCTCTCGTAAAAAGTCATATGCGAACGGATTTGAGATTTTTGGGGAATAGATTTTTAAGGAACTGAGCGTTAAAAATCACAAGCTGTTTGAGGGCGTTAGCCCGAGTTCTTGTGATTTAGCGAAGTGACTTAA
>JAUYEO010000286.1 GCA_030689795.1 Desulfobacterales bacterium
GCGCAAAAACTTGGTGATCCGAACTGGGTGATACTTGATGGCAGGGATGCCGCCGACTATGAAAAGGGGCATATACCGGGTGCTGTTAGCTACGGAAAGCCTGTTGTCACAGTCCTGAAACACCCGGTTGATGGGAGGGTGGTTTCGGTGTCAGAGGCGGAAAAACTTCCCGCTTTGCCGTCTCGTGTTTTTTATAGATAAGGAGAATTTGAGTATGAAATCATTAAAAATGATCGTTGCCCTCCTGTCTCTGCAGTTGTCATGCATTTGCGCCCCGATTTCAGCAGCCGAACCGTTGCGTTTTGCTTATCAGAACCGGATTGGTGATGCCGTATCAATTATTGCCTTAGCCGAGGGGTTCTTTGCTGCCGAAGGGGTGCAGGTCAAAGGGATGCTCTTCAACAACGGTCCGGCCTGTGCCGAAGCGCTCTATACCGGTGCCGTCGATATTGCCACCATGGGTGATACGACCGCTCTGGCTGTTGTTTCGCGGGATCCGTCCATGCGCATTCTGGCCAGCCATGGTGCCGGTGAACACCGCCACCGTATTATCGTAGCCAAAAACAGCCCGTTGCGTACTCTGGCGGATCTGAAGGGAAAGCTGGTCGGCATCAAGAAGGGGACCTCAACCCATGGCGGTTTTCTGGCTCTGCTGGCGGCGAATGGTCTGCAAACTGCCGATATCCAACTGGTGGACCTTTCTCCCGATATCTTACCGGAAGCATTGAGCGCCGGTTCGCTGGATGCCTTTGTTGCCAGCGAACCCACCCCGTCGGTGGCCGAAACCAGGGGAGGGCGTGAGCTTGGTACTCTGGGAGGTCTGGGAAACGATTACCCGCTGTTGATAGTGGCAAAGAGTATAGTTCTGCAGATGCGTGAAACCGAGCTGGTCGCATTTTTCCGTGCCCTGCGCCGTGCTGAGCGGTTTATCCGTGAAAATCCGGCTGAAACTGCCGCTATTCTCGGCAAGGAAGACAGGCTTTCTGCTGAGCTGGCCCGTAAGGCCATGACACGGCACAGCTACAGCCTGCGGCTTGATGACACGGTGCTGAAGAGCCTTGCCCAGACCGCCCGGTTTTTGCACGGGCAGCACAAAATATCTCAGCTGCCGGATCTGAAGGCGGTCGTATCCACACGCCTGCTGGAGATCTCCGCGCTCCCCAAAAAATAACAGGAGCAATTCATGGCTTTTGAACCAACCCGCTGGCAACGTTTAACTATCTCTGACCTGCAGCGACCGCACTTTGCTTCCTCATGAGAAAACGCCGGTCACCTAAAGGAGCCAAGTCAGGGGATGGGTGAAATGGAAAGGGCGTTGATCACCCCCTGGCAGCGGCATGCCGTGGCGAAAAGGATTTCGGAGCCGCTGTTACAAACCCGATTGCGGGCCTCGAACATGGCGGCTGGTGTGTATCCGCCAACTCCTGGTGCGAGCTGTCGGCTTTGAAGCACGACCATTTTATAAGGGGAGGCGTCTGTTTCGGCAAGGAAACGGAACATTTCACCTTTGCGCGGCCGGCCCGTGGCGGTGCATCGCTCTGTCGGTTCGGGACAATCTTCAGGACACAGAAAATCTGCAAAACTCACATATAGTTCCAGGTTGGGGCCTCTGAAAGGGTTGGGAAGCTGATAAATCAGGGATTCCGGAACCCGCAAAACTTCAAGGTGGCAGGCCGGCAGAAGGCTTTTTGCCAGCCAACGAAATGCGAGATGAACCGGAATGCACGGAACCACCCAGTCCGGCATTTCCCCGCTCTCCAGGGCTTCAACCAAAAACCCGATTCCGTCCGTGCAGACAATTTTACATGGCAAATTAAGCCCGGCAAGGCTTTCAGGGTTGGAATCCACCAGAGTAATACGGGCGGAAGGATGTTTCTGATAAAGGATTTCAGCGGCGCGCACGCCGAATTTTCCGGAGCCAATGATCCAGTATTTCATGGGATCAGATACCGTTTTATACATTACTTCGATCACAATTTTTTTACCGGATTCCATTGTTTTTCAATAATCCATTCGGGGCGCCGGGATAAATACCCGGTTCTTCAAAAGTTCGTGATGCCCTAATCCTGCCATGAAAATCAGTTTGCAACTATGCAACAAAATATTCAGAAGTGTCAACAGGGAAAAGTCCTGCGATGCAGAGCTGCTTCAAAGTTATCCCGCAGGGTGGGTGAGCTGCGCCTGTCATTATTCCAATTGCATTCGAAGATAAAGTAAGCTAATTGTGATTATCCAGGCAGTGTAGGTATATTTTTTTACCGTATTTCAATATCCTATCGACAGATCGGAAAAGGTATTTGAACCATGTTCATCGACTGGCAAGACAAACTGAAACGAATCGGGAATCGGGTGGTGTTGTTCGATATCCCTATTGCAATGCACTGCCACCACTACAATATCAACCTGCATAAAATGCTTGAAGATAGCCTTGGCCTGGAAGGCGTTCGCCTGATATACAATGCAGCCGAAGAATCGAATCATACGGCGTTCAAAATCATGCTGGAGGAATATCCGCTGATCAGAAGCGACAAGTCAAAGCTTGAATTCGCGGCCTCGATTTACCAGCACTGCGGGCTGGGAGTAATCAATTTTCAAGACGTGGGGCCGAATGGCGGCAGAATCATCAGCCCATCCAGTCATCACGTGACCGGATGGCTGGCCAAGCATGGCCTTCGAAAAACACCCGGCTGTCATTTCACCCGGGGATGGATTGCCGGGGCTCTGGAAGCAATTTACGACCTGCCCGTGGGATATTTCGAGGTACGGGAAATGAACTGTAAAATGATGCGTGATCCCGTCTGCGAGTTCGATGTTCGGTTAAAAGGGGGGCGCCATGGCGATTGACAGCCTGAAAATCATGCGTGCAATTATGGAAGGGAGTAAAATTCGGGATGAAAAAGGGATCATTCCCTTATTCGGGGTGTACCTCTCTTTGTATTTTACATCCTACTACAATATCGTATCCTTTGATTTTTTATCACGAATGGGAAAACGCCGCGCGGAAGAAGCCGAAAAACTGCTCATCGGTGCGGCCCAGGAGTGTGGCTATTCCACGTTTCATGGCATTCGGCAATCCTGGGAGTGGGAGGAATTGGTCCAGCCCATGCTTGAAACGGTCGATGACCAGATCGAAGGTTTTCTCGCGGTTGCCACTGCATTCGGATGGGGTGGGGAAATAGAAGTGATCGATCTGATTCCGGGCAATAGACTCCACTTTCGGGTGCATGAATCATACGAGTCTGCCGGTTATCTGAAACGGCTGGGAATTGCCGAGGTCGGGAAATGCTATATGTTAAGAGGTGTAGCGGCGGCTTTCATGGACTTGCTTTATGGGGACGCCTATCCGGACGGGTGTTTTACCTTTTCTGCCATAGAACCCTTTTGTCGAGCAAAAGGAGATACATTCTGTGAGTTCATTGCTGAAAAGTCATCAACTTAAAATCTCGCGTAAAGTCGGGAAGAATTGCGAAAAATTGGCCTGCTGGGAGTTGTTTTCCTGTTCCAAAGTTCTGTGTCCGGCTCATGGCCGCGATAAAGAGGATTGCTGGCACATTCCGCTCACGCAGTGCTCGGGGAAAACCGAAGGAGATCTTTATCAAAAATTCTCCACATGCCTCGCCTGCAGCTATTTTCAGGAAAGGGGAAAAATGCATCCCGGGGGATGGGACGATTTTCTGGCTCGCCAGGTCCACCCTTACATTTACAAAGCTCTGGCGAAGATTTATCAGAAAGAGGAAAGCTTTGTCGAAATATTGAATCGCATTCCGGATGGTCTCTTTACAACTGATAAGGAATTGCGGATCACTTACTTCAACCCGGCAGCGGAAAAAATCACCGGTTTCCCGGCCGCCGACGCCGTGGGAATGTATTGTAAAGATGTGTTCAAAAACAAGATCTGTGAAACAGACTGCGCCCTGAAAAGAGCCTGCGAGATCGGCGGTGATATCCACAACCGGGAATATGTGATTACCAATATCGAGGGCCGGGAAATCCCCATCATGTGTTCCACTACGGCTTTTCGGGACGCTTCCGGAAAGATCATTGGCGGGCTCGAGATTTTCAAAGATATCACTGAAATCCACAGACTGCAGGAAGAAATTGTAAAAAGAGAGCGAAAATACCGGCGTGTGTTCGAAGGCAGTCACGATATGATTTACACCACGAACAACAAGGGGGAAATTCTAGAGATAAATCAAGCCGGAGTAGAAATGCTCGGATACAAGAGCAAGGAAGAACTTCTGGGACTCAGTCATGCCCGAAAAATCTATCGCAATCCCAAAGACCGCGACAGATTTATTCGGCGAATCGATTCCGAAGGGTTCGTAAAAGATTATGAAGTGGATTTTGTCAAACAGAACGGCTCACTTATTCGTGTTCTGATTTCAAGCCGGAAATACGAAAACCCGATAACCGGTGAAACAGAGTTCGAGGGGATCATCAAAGACATCACCAAGCGCAAACAGGCTGAGCAGATAATCCGGCAGAGAAATCTGGAGCTGTCTGTATTAAACAGTGTGGCCGTGGCCATCAATCTGACGATGGATATTCCGCACATTTTTGATGTGACGTTAAAAAACGTGATCCGCTCTCTGAAAATAAAACGCGGCGGGGTCTTTTTAATCGATCACAATACGCGTACCGCAAGGATTGAAGCCAGCCTGGGATTGCCGGTTCAGGATCCGAATGCCGGCGAAGGCGTGATGTTCAAGGACACAGAGCTGCGAAAACATCTCCTGAACCCCGGCGGGCTGTTGGCGCCCGAACCCACGTTTCCCATTTTCAAGGTCAGATACAAGTCTGTCGATGGACGAAAGGTTCCCTGGCTGTCTTGTATATTGATTACTTTCAAAGGAAAGAGCGTCGGGTTTTTTGGTCTGGGCATCCCTCCCAACCGTATTTTAAGCGACCCTGAATATCGCCATCTGGGCTCGCTGGGAAATTTCATGGGTGGAGCGATCGAAAACACGCAGCTCATGAAAACCATTCACCTTCACCAGCAGGAATTAAGCCGTCTGACCCAGATGCTCTTTTTGAACCAGGAGGAAGAAAGGCGCAGAATTGCGCGAGAACTCCACGACGAGGCCGGGCAGGCCTTAACGGCCGTAAAGCTGAGCCTGGACCGGCTGGAACAAAACGTTGCCGGAAGTCCGGACAAACTGCTGGAGGAGATTTCGGAGATCAGAAAACTCGTGCAACGGACATCTTCGGAAATCAGAGGACTTTCGTATCGGCTCCATCCCACCCTGCTGGTGGACCTGGGACTGGAACCGGCGCTGAATCTTTATTTCAAGGAAATGGCGGCTCGTTGCGCGCTTGTCATTGATTTTCGCATGGTGGGATATGATAAACGGCTGAAACCGGACATTGAAACCATTTTATACCGGTTCAGCCAGGAGGCGCTCACCAACACATTAAAGCATTCGGGCGCCGAGACATTCAGACTTTCCATCATCAAAAGCTACCCCAAGATTATTTTTACCGCCGAGGATGACGGTGCGGGTTTCGACGGCCAGATCGGAGGAAACGACAAAAGAAGCCTGGGACTGATCGGCATGCGGGAACGGGTCGTTCAGCTCGGCGGGACGTTTTCTCTGCTCGGCAGATCCGGACTCGGCGCACGCATCCGGATAGAAATACCTTTTGAAGAGGCGATTTATAATGGTAAAACCAATTAAAGTATTGATAGCGGAGGACCATACGATCGTAAGGCAGGGCCTGGCCCGCCTGTTATCGGATCAACCCGGGCTGGAGGTGATCGGCCAGGCCGTGAACGGACGGGACGCGGTGGAAATGGCTGAGAAGCTGAACCCGGACATCATCATTATGGATATCGCCATGCCCAAGATGAACGGTATCGAAGCCTCCAAAAGAATCCGGAAACTGTTGCCCAAAACCAAGATACTGATCCTTTCCATGTATTCCCACGAACACTATATTCATGAACTGCTGGAAGCGGGGGTTTCCGGATATCTGCTGAAAGATTCCTCAGGCCGTGACATTATCAAGGCCATCGATGAGGCCATGAAGGACAAAACATTCCTGAGTCCGGCCATTTCCAAAAGGGTGGCGGAAAGCACCCTCTCCCCCCATAAAAGCACGTCCCGGGAAGAGCGTTTCAAACAACTCTCCAACCGGGAAAGGGAGGTGTTTCAGCTTATTGCCGAAGGGCACTCCACCCGAACCATTGCCGATATGCTCTGCGTCAGTGTGAGCACCATCAAATCCCACCGCGCGAAAATCATGGAAAAACTCGTCGCAAAATCCTCTGTTCAGCTCGCCCATATCGCCATTCAGCTCGGTCTGGTGGATCCGGAAATATAGCGCTCCGGAAGAACACTCAACCAAATTGTATTTATTTTAAATAATCTATTTTTTTGTTGGTTTAAAATCATCCTTTGGACGATTGTAAAATGAAAATATTCCCTGTACTGAAATACAATAATTGCATCTGGGAATGTTCCCGCTTGTTCATAATAATTACAGGAGGTGATCTATGTTTCAGTTTGCGACGGAACAAAAAGTGGCCAATATCGGAGGGGTGAAATTCGGTGGACAGCCGGGAACCTATCCCACAGTCTGCTGTTTTTCAATATTCCAGGAAAGCGATAAAATTTTCGACAAAGGGGCCCGGCGGAAGGGGTTCAACGAACAGCGGGCGGCCGAGTTGTTAAAAACTTGTGATAAATTCACGGCCGAGACCGGGGTCCCCGCCATGGCGGATATCGTGGCCAGCCCGGGGGAGAAATTCAATAAATACGTGGATTTTGTCGTTGCCAACAGCAATATGCCCTTTTGCATTGATGCCATCAGCATGCAGACGAAGATTGACGGGGCGGCCTATTGCGCCGAGAAGGGTCTGCTGGACCGGATGTTCTATAATAGCCTGACCGTTTGGGAAGAAAACATTGAAACGGAGGCCAAGGAAATCGCCCAGATCGGCGTAAAGAACGTTCTATTGGTGGCTTTCGATATGAAAGACCAGATGCCCACCGGACGGATCACCGGGGCTCAAAAATTGTTGAACGCCATTGAAAAGGTCGGGGCCAAGTTTGAGTCTATTATCATCGACACTTCGGTCTTGAATGCCCCGGCCACGGCCATGTGTGGTTTGGCCAACAAACTGATTAAGGAGAAATGGGGTTATTTAACCGCCAGCGCCCCCAGCAACGGCTCCTATATGGAATTAAAAAAGTATAAGGAAAAAGGCGAATTTAAAAGCTGGCAGGGACTGGATGCAGCGGTCGAATCCCTGGCCGCCTTCTTTTTCAATGATTTAATTTTCACCGGACCCATGGCCGGCGCCCCCCGGGTGATGCCTGCCGTCGCCTTGGCAGATGCCTTCCTGGCCACCGCTGTGTTTGATGAAACCAAAACCCTGCCGAAGGATCCCAATCACCCGCTATTGAAGTTGTGGCCCGACTTTGCCAATCAGTTATCGGCAAGCTGGGATAAGGCCGGTGAGTTGAAGAAGGTGGAGCGGTAAATAAAAATCGTTAAGGCCGGCCCGCGTTATTTTAACTGGAACCTGAAGAATACCCCCTCCTCGCAAAGGGGAGGCTGGGGTGGGAGTAATAGAGAAATTCATGACAGGCATAGTATTCAGTTCCTGGGGTGGACAGGTGGTGGATAATCGCGAATTGGATCCCCAGGTCTTTGAACCGGCGCCATTAGTCCATCTGCCCGAGTTTTTTAAACCCGATGAAAAAATAAAAGGCTTCGTCGGTTGGGAGGGGATTGTCTTACGCTCTGCGGACGTAGATGTGGTGGATCTGGTCAAGACCTATCTGGAAGCGGTTCACCGGGTTTCCAGTGACTGCAATAAATGTAACTACTGCACCACGGGCTATGCCGAGATGCTGGATGTCTTGAAGGATGTTTACCATGGAGAGGCCAGCGATGAGGATCTGGAGTTCTTTGAGAATTCGGGCAAGGCGGTCATTGAATCCTCGAAGTGCACCATCGGGAAAGCCGGACCCATCCCGGCTCTCCACCTGGCTAAATATTTTTTAAATGACCTGAAGAAAAAAAATAAGGGCGAAGCGGTCGGAGCGGAGAGCGTCTACTACTCCAAGGTCACGGCGCCCTGTATGGATGCCTGCCCGATTCACCTGAATGTCCCCAAGTATATCGAACTGATCAAAAATGCCAAGTTTGCCGATTCCCTTGCGGTGATCCGGGAATGTCTGCCCTTGCCCGGGATTGTGGGCCGGGTATGTTATCATCCCTGTGAACAGCACTGTCGCCGGGCTCTGACGGATGAAGCCATTGCAATTCGGGCATTGAAACGGTTTGCCGCAGACCAGGAGATCGCTGCCGAAAAACAACCGGAATTCCAGGTGAATCCATCGGCCCGGACGGGCAAAGTGGCCGTCATCGGGGCCGGTCCGGCGGGCCTGACCTGTGCCTTCCATCTGGCCCTGAGAGGGCACCATGTGACGATATTTGAAAAACAACCCCTGAGCGGAGGAATGCTGGCCGTGGGGATCCCGGATTATCGGCTGCCCCAGGCTGTCCGGGAGGGCGAAATTAAGGCGATCACCGACTTGGGAGTGGAAATCCGGTCCGGGGTAACGATCGGAAGCGAGTTGACCATCGGGAATCTCCGCGAGGAGGGCTACCAAGCATTCTTCCTTTCCATCGGGGCTCATGAATGCAAGACCCTGGGACTGGAAGGGGAGGGTTTGCCGGGGGTCTATCCGGGGGTCGATTTTCTGCGGGATGTCAAATTAGGGAAAAAAATTGACCTGGGAAACCGGGTGGCGGTAATCGGCGGCGGGAACGTGGCCATCGACGCGGTGCGGACGGCCTTGCGTCTGGGATCCCGGGAGGCCTTTATCCTTTATCGCCGCGGCCTGGAAGAAATGCCGGCCCATCACGAAGAGATCGCCGATTGCCGGGCCGAAGGGATCCAAATCCATACCCTGGTCAACCCGGTACGGATCATCGGTGAAAGCGGAAAGATCAAGGCCATTGATTGCATCCGGATGACTTTGGGAGAGCCCGATGAATCGGGGCGGCGAAAACCGGTTCCCGTAGCCGGTTCCGAATTCGTGCTGGAAGTGGATGGGGTGATTCCCGCCCTAGGTCAGGAATCGGACTGGGCCTGCCTGGGACCCGAATGCCGGTGTACCCTTTCCGATTGGGGGACCGTAAAAGTAAAGCCCTATACGATGCAGACCGACGACCCGGATATCTTTGCCGGCGGGGACGCGGTAAACGGCCCTAAATCAGTGATTGAGGCGGCGGCCCAGGGGAAAAAGGCGGCCCAGAGTATTGACCGTTTCTTAAACGGCCTCCCTTTGGAAGCCGATCAGGAAGATTTTTTTGATGATCTCTTCCGGGTGATCCCAGTCTATGATCCCAATGAGGAGGTTCGGGTGCCGGACAAGTTGGAGCGCAGAGCCTTATTCAAATTAAGCCCGGAGACCCGTAAAAATTCTTTTGAAGAGGTGGAGCAGGGGTATTCCACCAGGGATGCGGTTACCGAAGCAGAACGTTGCCTGCGCTGTTATCGCGTGGTGACCGTCAGCGTATAAAACGTCCCCGGGCAATGCTGCCGGCCCCAATTAACAATTTAACCTGATGATGCCCCCTGGCCGGCCGGCTGGGGGGAGGTTCATTTTTAACCAAATTTTGAAAGGAGCATTTTTATGGCAAAATTGACACCCCATGAACGAGTGATGAAGTTTTTTAAACGTGAACCGATCGATGTCATGCCTTTCTTCACCGGCATGGGCATGGTACTTCAACCGGCTATTAAAAAACTGGGGATCAAATTCCCCCAGGTCCACCGCCACGCCGACAAGTTGGCCTGGTCCGGGATCGAATCGGCCCGAATGTTTAACCTGGATTCCGTTGTCATCCCCTACGACATGTGCTGGGAGTCGGAAGCCCTGGGGAATCAGATCAGCCTTTACGAGGACTCGGCAGATATCCTCTATCCGACCATTCCCACCAAAAATTGGAAAGAGATAGATGACGTCAGGATCACTCAGAATGATGTGGACCATCTCATGGATCGCTACCCCATGAATATCATCCCCGAGGCCATCAAAATCGTTAAGAAGGAAGCCCCGGAACTGGCCCTGGGCGCCTGGCAGTTGGGTCCATTTACCCAGTGCGGTCAGACCATAGAATTGGACAAGGTCCTCAAAGGAGTATTCAAGCAAAAAAGCAAGGTCGAAGACATCCTGGATCAGTTCACCGAGATGATCGCCAACAACGGAAAGGCCCTGATTGCCGCCGGAGCGGACTTCATTACCTTGCGGGAACCGGGCGTGGCCGCCGACCTGCTGAGCCCCAAGACCTTCAGGGAAGTTATCAAACCCCGGCTGACACGGATACTGAAGGCCTGGAACGCCCCCAAGGTTTTGCATATCTGCGGATCCACCGATCCTCTGATCGAAATGATGTGGGAGATCGTGACGGACTCCGGGGGCCAGGTAGTGAGCGTGGATATTAAAAACAATCTCCTGGAATCCAGGAAAAAGTTGGGCAACCAGGCCATCATCGTGGGCAATTTCGATGTCTTCAAGCTGCCCTGCGCCGAGGAAACGACGGTGGAACAGGCCATTGCCGGGATCAAAAAGAATATAGACGGACTGGTTGACGCCGTTTGGCCCGGCTGCGACCTCTGGCCGGACATCAAGCCTGATAATATGAAGGCCATTGAACAAACCGCCCGGACCTATAAAACCGGGCCCACCCCGGCCGTTGGCCGACTCTAATTAGAAAGGAGTTTTTCTTAATGGCACCATTAACCTTAACCCCCAAAGAACGGGTGATGCGGACCTTTCGCCGGGAACCGATCGACACCATGGCTTTTTTCAGCGGCATGGGCATGGTGGTCATGCCGGCCATCCGGAAACTCGGTTACCGTTTTTCCCAGGTCCACAAGGATGCGGAGAAAATGGCCCGTTCGGCGATCGAATCGAGCCGGATGTTCGGGTTCGACTCCGTAGTCATTCCTTTTGATATGACCATGGAATCCGAGGCCATCGGCAACACAATCAGTCTCTATGAAAATTCCAAGGACATTCTTTACCCCACCATCCCCCAAAAGATGTGGTTAACCATGGATCAAGTGAATATCCCGAGTAATATCATGGAGCTGGGAAGGTTACCCCTGCTTCCCAAGGCCATCGGGATTATTAAAAAGGAAGCCCCGGAGCTGCCGATCGGCGTCTGGCAACTGGGGCCCTTCACCCAGGCGGGACAGGTCCTGGAGCTGGATATCCTGCTGAAGGGCGTATTCAAGGAAAAGGCCAAGGTGGAGGCCACCTTGGACAAGCTGACGGAGATGTGCATCACCATCGGCCAGGCCTTGCAGGCGGCCGGGGCGGATTACATCACCCTGAGGGAGATGGGGACCGGGACGGATCTCCTCAGTCCCCGGACCTGGAAGGACGTGATTCAACCCCGGATGCGGAAAATCCTGGCTTCCTGGAAGTCGCCCAAGGTCCTGCACATTTGCGGGGCCACCGATATGATCATCGAGATGATGGCCGACTGCGGGGCCGACGCCGTCAGTGTGGATATCAAAAACAACCTGTTGGAAACGAGAAAGAAACTGGGAGACCGGGTTCCGATCTTCGGGAACTTCGATGTCTTTGCCCTTCCCTGCAAGGAAGAGACCACGGTGGAACAGGCGGTGGCGGCTATTAAGAAGAATATCGACGGCGGCGTGGACGCGGTCTGGCCTGGATGCGATCTCTGGCCGGATATTAAAGAGGCCAACATGCGGGCCATCGTTCAAACCGCCCGGGAATACGGCAGCAAACCCAGCGCGTGCGTTGGCAGACTATAAGCTATTTAATCTATAAAGGAGACCAAGTTATGGCAACAAAAGAAGAATTGTTACAGCTCTTGAAGGACGGCGTCATTAATTACAACGAAGAGCAGGTCAAAGAGGCATCCAATACCTGGCTTGAAGATAAACATACGGCCTTGGAAGGCATCATGGATGGCCTGGCAGCCGGTATGGAGGTTGTTGGTGAACTCTATGAAAAGCACGAATACTTTGTTCCGGAAGTACTTATGTGTGCCGATGCCCTTTATGCCGGTCTGGCTATCCTCCGGCCCCATGTGCCCAAATCGGACTCCGGAGCCGTGGCCCAAGTGGTCATAGGAAGTATTCAGGGTGACGTCCATGACATCGGGAAGAATCTGGTTAAGATGATGTTTGATGTTGCCGGCTGGCAGGTTCATGATCTGGGTCGTGATGTGCCCTTGGAAAGTTTTGTGGAGACCCAGTTGCGGACCGACGCCGAAGTTGTGGCCATATCGGCCATGATGACTACCACCATGTTGGGTATGAAAAAGATTATTAAGATGATTAAGGAGAAAAATCCCAATGTGGGCATTATGCTCGGTGGGGCGCCGGTTACTAAGGACGTGGCCAATCTCTTCGGCGCCGATGGCTATGCCGAATCGGCTGGAAATGCCGTCTCCGAGGGCATCAAAATGATTGCCCGCCTGCGCGAGATGCAGAAGAAGTAAGTCGCCTCCGGCAGAGACGGCGGTATCAATATTCCCCCACCCTGTTGTGGGGAATGTTGCTGTTATGATTATCAAGGATTGAGGACAATCCTTTGAAATAAAATGACAAGAAGGAGTTAAAAGGAATGGCAGCGGATAAAGCGAAATTAATTTTTCAACCTTCAGGGCGGCGCGGCGAAGTCGATAAGGGGATAACCATTATCGAGGCCTCCCGGCTTTTGGGCGCGGGTATCGAAGCCCTCTGCGGCGAAAAAAAAGTATGTGGTAAATGTATCGTTCGAATTGAAGAAGGCCATTTCGAGAAATACGGCGTTGTATCAGGAATGCAGAATACGAGTGTCTGGCAGCCGGAAGTTGAGGCTAAATTCATCAATGCCGAAAATATGGCCAAAGGCTATCGCCTCGGCTGCACGGCCAAAGTTGAGGGAGATCTTCTCATATTCGTGCCCGAAGAGTCTCGCGCCGGCAAGCAGGTGGTTTCCAAGGCCGCCCGCGACATCAAGATCGACTGGGACCCCGCCGTGCGACTATATTATGTACAAGTGGTTAAACCGACCTTTGAAGATTGCACGGGGGACTTTGAAAGAATCTGCCAGGCTTTGGCCAGGGAATACGGTCTGCCGGAGATTCTGGATGTGGACATCAAGACCCTGCGAAAACTTCCCGGCGCCTTGCGCGACGGCAACTGGTCCGTAACGGTCAGCGTCTGGAACGAGAAGGAAGTCATTCGGGTACAGCCGGGTAAGGTGGAACACGCCTATGGCATTGCCTTCGACGTGGGTACCACCACGGTGGCCGGATACCTTTGCGATCTAACCAATAAGGATGTTATCAACACTGTTTCGATGATGAACCCCCAGTGTAAATACGGTGAAGATGTCATGGCCAGGATCACCTTCCACATGACCACTACAGATGGTCTTCAGCGTATGACCGATGACATCATCGAAGGCTTGAATGAGTTGATTGCCAAGGCTGTTGCCGAAACCCATCCTCCTTTGAAAAAAGTCAAAAAGAAAAAAGGGGAAGAAGGGCCTGACGAATTTATCGAAAAGCCGGAAAAGGACAAAACCTATTTGCGGCTCAGGATGGAAGATATCGAAGATATCACCATCGGGGGCAACACGGCCATGCACCATATCTTTCTGGGCCTGGATCCGGAGTTTGTCGGCCTTGCGCCTTTCCCGCCGGTGATCCACCACAGCATGGACATTCGCGCGCGCGATCTAAACATTAACGTCAACCCATCCACGTACGTGTTCGTGCTTCCCAACGAAGCCGGCTTTGTGGGAGCGGATAACGTGGGCGTACTGATCTGTGAAGAACCTTATAAGAGTGATGATATTCAGCTCATCATTGATATTGGAACCAACGGTGAACTTGTGCTTGGGAACCGTCATAAGCTGATTTCCTCTTCCTGCGCTACGGGTCCCGCGCTGGAAGGCGCACAGATTGCCTTCGGCATGCGGGCCGCGCCAGGGGCCATCGAACGCATCGATATCGAACCCGGCACCTTTGAAGTTAATTATAAAGTCATCGGTCGTGATGCCTGGCGTAAATTCTCGGAACCCCATGAAATGAAGGCAAAGGGTATCTGCGGTTCGGGTATTCTTGATGTTCTGGCGGAACTTTATTCGTCAGGTGTCATCACTAAAACGGGTGTTTTCAACAAGACACTTCTCCAGGATCATCCCCGGTTCCGCAAGAATCCCGATACCGGGCAGCCCGAATTCATCTTGGCGTTTAAAGAAGAATCATCTATTGAGAAAGACATCGTTATCACCCAGAAAGATATCCGTCAGATTCAGCTAGCCAAGGGCGCGCTTCATGCCGGCTGTAAACTTATGTTTAAGCGGATGGGCATCAAAAAGGTCGACCGCGTCAAAATTGCAGGCGCCTTCGGGACCCATGTGGATCGGACCAAAGCGCTCGTCATGGGTCTTTTCCCGGATTGCGAAATAGAAAAGATCGAGGGTGTGGGTAATGCGGCCGGCGACGGTTGCCGTGCAGCGCTTTTAAATGTAAAGAAACGAAAAGAAGCCAACTGGTGCTCCCGCAATGTGGAATATATTGAATTGACTGTCGAGCCGACTTTTCAGCGGGAATTCATGGAAGCCATGCAGCTGCCGCACATGACGGATGCATTTCCGCATCTGGAAGGGGTGGTTCTGCCGGAAATTCTTCATCAGGGAATGAAAGGCGCCAAGTAGGAAGAATTGGTGAATACAGAAATAACACATACGGGCGATGTGGCATGCGTACGAGTGGACCCCGGGATTTGCGGATTCGCGTGCGCCGTATACGCCCAAAAGCTGCAAGCCCGTAAGGTGAAGATTGCCATTGAAGGCTCGGAATGCAAACAAATTCAGCGGCTTTCAGAGCTGATTACCCAAATTGGATTCAGGGATGTTTTTGTCCCCTTAACCAGGAATCCGGTCTTTGTCAGTGCCGAAAAGGCCGGATGCCATCCGTCCTGTGTCATTCCCACCGCTGTCATCAAAGCTGCGGAAGTGGCGCTGGGATTGGCTTTGAAGTGCGATGTTGTCATACAGTTTAAATCATAAGGAATAGGCGCATCCATGAAATGTGATCCCGATTTGGAAATCAAGAATAATGTTGTGAAATTCAGGAGTAATAGCGGAATTTCCAGCGCATTAACGGGGCGTCTACTAAAAAAGTGCAAGGAACACGGTATCTCCGCGATCTTTCCGTTTCCTATTGAAAAAATTATTGTGAAGGACTGGGTCAACCTGAAATGTCGCTATGGGTGCGGCATGTTTGGAACGAGCTGGTGCTGCCCCCCTGCGACCCCGGAACCGGAAAAAGCCCGAGCGATTCTCTCGGAATACACCACAGCGCTTTTGTTGACCGGCCATCGTCAATGCGCCGATTTTTATCTGGATAACTGTAGAAAAAGATCGGGCATGGTCCGGTTCTGGAAAGGCATCGTGAGCACAGAGCGGCTTTTGTTTTTAGAGGGATATTATAAGGCATTTGCGCTGGTCAGCGGGGTCTGTTCGCTTTGCAAGAAATGTACATATCCCGACCCATGCCGATTTCCACAGGAAAAGCGGCCGGTGATAGAATCTTTTTCCATAGATGTCATCGGAACACTGCGGAATCTGGGCGGCACATCCCATGTTGCAATCAACATGGCGGATGTGTTCAACTATTACGGGATTATTCTGTTGGAGTAATCCATTGAGTTGATTTAGTCAATTATTGCCGGCGTGGCTTTTGTTGTGAACGCCTCAGCTTTATTGCTGAGTGAGATTCATTGTTGACCTGTCAATGTAAATTGTGTACTGATTTAAAAATGGCTGTTTTCACTCAGCCATACTCGAATGAAAGGAGGTGGCGCGAAAATTTTTCACAAGGAGTACTCACATCCTCTTAGATTGAACATAACACGCAAGAAAGGAGTAAACTTATGGCAAAGAAAATGCTACTGGACGCGTACCGAGGAAAAAGAACCGAAGCTGCTCCATGGGTGCCTTATGCAGGAGTGCATTGCGCCCATATAATCAACGAGCCCGCAGATAAATTTCTGCGGGATCCCGAACTCCTGGCCAAAGGGGTTGTCGCAACAGCAAAGCGTTACAAAGCAGACGGAATTCCGCTTGTGTTTGACCTTTCCGTTGAAGCCAATTCGGTGGGATGCGAGCTGAAATGGTGGCCCGACAACGTGCCTTCCGTAACGACCCATCCATGCTCCAACAAAACGCCGAAGGAAGCCGGTCTTAAACTTCCGACTAAGGATTCCGGCCGATGGCCGGTTCTTTTCAAGGCGGCCAAAATTGCCAAACCACAGTTGGAAGATCTGGACTGCGCACTGATGGGACTTTTTTGCGGTCCCTTGACGCTGGGTGCTCATCTGGCCGGTGTGCGCCTTTTTACCGATGTTTACAAGCACAAGGAATTCGCAGCGGAAATATGCAAATTTGCCGGTGAAATCGGCGCCAGAGCCGCGGAATTTTATGCGGAAATGGGATGCGATATCATCGCCAACGTAGATCCGGTGGCCTCTCAGATCAGACCGGAAACTTTCCGTGAATACGTCACCCCTAACAGCCAGGCCGCAATCAAGATCATTCATGATGCCGGTATTACCTCATCCTTCTTTATTTGCGGCGATGCCACCAAGGTCATGGAGGAAGTCTGCCAGATCGGGACCCACGGCTTTGCCATCGATGAACAGATGAACATGAACTTCATCCGCGACCTGGCCCGCAAATACGGAATAGGCTTCGGCGGCAACCTGAAACTGACCCTCGCTCTGAGCCTGGGCCTTCTCTCTCCGCGCGAGGACGCTATCGTCAGTCTGGCTGCAGGAGGTCAGCATGGATACACCTTCGCACCTGGCTGAGACATGCCTTACGATGTTCCGGCGGAACATATGGACCAGGCAATGGAAGTCAGAGATTGGTACAATCAGTACTATGCCAAATATCCGGCAGGTCTCTAAGAACAAACCCGCTCAAAAGTCTTTTTAAAGGAGGGTTTAAATCATGGCAAAAATGATAAATATTGATGTTTTAACCCTGGACAGCGTTCAATGTGCGGCCTGCGGATATATGATGGAATCCATTGCGGCTCTGCCCAAAGACGTCCAGGAAATGATCGTTTACAAGGAATGGTCAATCAAAAACAAGGCTGGGATTGGCAAATTCATGGAGCTTAAAGGAAAAGTGCTTCCCACCATCTGCATCGAAAGAGACCTGGTTTTTGAAAGCATCATTCCGCAATATGAAGAGCTTATCGATGAAATGGCCAAACGCGCTCCCGACGAGGCCATTAAAAAACGGATTATATCGCTGAGAGAAACCGGTTTTCAGTTTGACAAGATTCAGGAGAACCTTGCCAAGGCCGGCTCCGGCATGCATACCCGCGTGGATTCATGATACAGCGCTGATTGTGCTACGGCAGGGCGCCGTTTCTTGCCCTGCCTTATAAAAAGGGACAAAGTGGGGTGTGAGGATTAACCTCCTCATGCCTCACGCTGTTTTATCGAGATCGCAGGTATCCGGCTAATAAGTGCCGGAATTCAGTCATCAAGCCGGGGGCTGTCCGTGATCGATGATATTGAAAAACTTCAAAAGATTTTAATCGAAGAAGGGTTGCCCCAAACGGACAAGGCGCTTTTTGGCCTGAAATGCCCATATTGCGGCAAATCGGATCGGATTCGTGAATAGGAAACCCCGCAGGCGCTTGAAGGTGCGCTCGGGTTAAGTGTGCTGTCTGTGTATAAAGATATTTGGCGCCGCATCGCGATGCCTGGCAGTGCGCTTGGTGTGTGCAAGTTTTGTCAGAATCCGTTGCGGATCACATCAGCCGGCGCTCAGGCAGTGCCGTTGACCGAATGAGGGGATCAATGAATTCATGTCCCGCATAGTCCGGGAAAAGCCTTAACCTGTTTCAAAAGGAGGTCTGAGGATGAAGATCGAGGTTCTTGGCACAGGCTGTAAAAGTTGTGAAAATCTTTACCAGGCTGTGATGGAGGCTGTTGCAGAGATCGGGTCTGAAAAAAAGATAGTTGTGGAAAAGGTGAAGGACATCACGTATTTTGCGAAAATGGGTGTGTTCATGACTCCCGGTCTTGTCATCGATGGAAAGGTGATTTCTTCCGGTAAGGCGATGAGCGCCGAACAGATCAAGGCGAAAATCAAGGAGAGCTTGTAGGCATGTCGGATATCACACGCGTTTATCTGATTACGGGCTTTCTGGGATCCGGCAAGACAACTTTCCTGAACCGGATTATCGATCGTTTTCCGAAGAACCGGAAATTGACGATTTTGATGAACGAATTTGGCGAAATCGGTATCGACGGTACGCTCGTGGAAGGCGAAGATATCGATATGATGGAAATCAGCCGGGGATCGATTTTCTGCGTTTGCGTCAAAACGGACTTCATCAAGGGACTGTATGAACTCGTCACGAAGGTAAAACCGGATGTTCTGATTATCGAATCGACCGGTGTGGCCAATCCATCCGATCTCAAGCGGGATCTTCAACTTCCCATTTTCGGAAAACGGTTCCAGTTTCAGGAGCAGTTCTGCACTATCGACGTCGGTCATTTTCTGGATGCCTATCAGGTCTATGTCTCTTTGGAAAAGCAGATCGCATCATCCAGCGTCTTTATTATCAATAAAACAGATATGGCCAAAGCAGGAGAAATTGAGGAAATCAAGAAGGTGATATGCGAAAGCCACCCATCTCCCGTTTTTTATGAAACCACTTATTCAAACATTCCGTTTGAAAAATATTTTCCGGACATGATGCCATCTGTTAACGCTGCATGTCCAACTGTTAATGGCGATTTAAAAGTTCTGACAGATGTCGAAATGGACGTCTATATTGAAGAACTTTTGAACGACCCGGAGATGGAAATCACCCCGCCGGATCAGTTGGTGTCGGTTGTCTACACCTGGAACGGCTCCAATCTGGACGAAGTCCGGAAAATGGCCCACGACCTTCCCGCGAATGTGATTCGAAGCAAAGGGTTTGTCGTTGAGAACGGGGTGTGGCATCTCTTTTCCTATGTCATGGGCACCTGGAGCATCGATAAAACCCATGTTCCTGAACATCGAATCAAAAACAAAAACATGCTCGTTTTTATCGGGCCGCCGGATATGATGACAGGAATCGACCAGGCGCTGAAAAAGGACAATTGGACCGGCAGAGGAATCTTTCAGCCCTTTTCCGGAATGAATAAATAACCTCTGACATCATTCTGTTCTTTATGAGGACTCCGATGGAAGAAAAAACATATGATCTGATCATCATCGGCGCCGGTCCTGCCGGTCTCTCCGCAGCCATTTACAGCCGGCGCCAGGGCCTATCCACCACTGTCTTTGGAGACACTCCGGGCGGCAACTTGTACATGATCGAATCGGTGAAAAACTATCCCGGTTTTCACGAAGGTGTACCGGGGATGCAGTTGGGTGTCTTCATGTATTCCCAGGCCCAGTCAGAGGGGGCTAACTTTACCATGACCAACGTGGACAGCCTTGAAAAAAGCGGAGAACGTTTTGTCGCTAAAGACACTACAGGAAACATCTGCTCGGCGCCCGTGGCGATCATCGCCGCAGGGTCGACCCCGAAACGGCTGAATGTGCATAATGCGGCTTTGGATGGAATCCACTATTGTGCCATGTGCGACGGCCCGCTTTACCGCGGTAAGAACGCCGTCATCGTTGTTGTGGGCGGCGGAGAGCGCGGTGGGCACCTGTGCGTTTTCCTGTCCAAGATCGCCAGGCAGGTGATTCTTGTGGATAAAAGCCCAGGCCTGAAAATGGGCGCCGCCCTGCAAAAGGCCGTGGCCATGGCGGAAAATGTGGAAGTGATGCTGAATACCGAAGTGCAGGCTTTTATCGGCGAAAATGAATTGAAAGGCGTGCTGGTGTCCTCCCCCGATGGTCAGAGAAAAGAATTGACCGCGAACGCGCTTTTTCTATCTGTTGGTTGGGTGCCCAACGTATCGATGATTCGCTTTCCGGTTGCGGCATCGCCG